>JAEUIE010000036.1 GCA_016795155.1 Planctomycetia bacterium
CTGAAAATCCTTAGGTCGCCGGTTCAAGCCCGGCTCTGTCCACTCGATGCAACCCCCGGAATCTTCGGGGGTTGTGTCGTTTTAGGAATATTAGTGTGTCTGTGTAGACCGGCAGAAATGTCGGTGCCACTCCGCCAATACTTAAGCAAACAGTTCTTTGACCACGGTGCCGCCATCGACAATCTTGATGGGCCGGCCCACGCCGCTCATGTTTTCCTTGCGTGGGTTGATCTGCAAGGCCTGGTAGAACGAGCAGAAAAGATCAGTCACCGAAACAGGGCGATCTTTGACATCGCGGCCATCGGCACTCGTGCTGCCGATCACCTGTCCACCTTTGATGCCGCCACCACCCAGCATCACGTTGAAGGCGCGGGGATAATGATCGCGGCCGGTTCGGGCATTAATGTTGGGGGTACGGCCGAATTCACCCATCCAGATGACCAGAGTTTTCTCCAGCATACCTCGATCTTTCAGATCGCTGATCAGAGCCGACATGCCCTGATCCACTTCTGCCGACAGGCGACTGGTTTTGGTGAAGTTGTCATCGTGGGTATCCCAGTTGCCATGACTGACTTCAACAAACGTGACACCGGTTTCCACGAGCTTGCGAGCAAGCAGGCATCCCTGGCCGAAGTTGGTTTTACCGTACCGTTCGCGAACCGTGTCTTTTTCCTTGCTGAGATCAAATGAAGCCAGCTTGGGAGAAAGAATCATGTTGGAAGCGGATTGATAAATGGCTTTCTGATCAACCACACGGGCCTGACCGCCTTGGCTGGCAAAGTCTTTACTGAGTGCATCCATCAAACCCAGTCGGCGATTGAGACGTTTGCCATCGACACCGGTGGGGAGTTCCACGTTTTGGGGCAGCCGGTTGGGATCGGGCACCATAAACGGGGCGTAGCTCATACCGAGGAAACCTGAACCCAGGCCTGCAACATCCTGCCCGCCTCCACCACCGATATTGACATAGTGAGGGAGATCAAACGTGGGGTCAGCAATTTCGCTGGCCACCATGCTACCCAGGCTCGGATACTTGATGCTACCTGAAGGAACATAGCTGGTGTGCATCTGGTACACGGCTCGGGGATGGTTGCCCTCCTTACTGGTCATGGATCGGATAATAGCCAGCTCATTCATCAGCTTAGCGGTGCGTTCCCAACCCTTGGCAATCTGTATGCCGGAAACCGCAGTGGAAATGGCTTCCGTGGGGCCACCCGTTTTGGTGTTGGGCTTGGGATCAAACGTTTCAAACTGTGAAGGGCCGCCACGCATAAACAGCAGAATGCAGGACATACCTTTTTTCCGCAATTCGGGAGCAGCAGCCCGTACCTGATCCATCCAGGAGAGCCCGCCGAGTGCGGTGGTGCCCAGTGCAACCTGCTTGATGAAGTGTCTGCGGTGTGTCAGATCACCATGTCGAGATACACGAAGATTTAGGTTATGCGTCAGCATGGAATTCATCCTGTGATCGGAATGAAGATTTAGCGTTTGGTCTGGAATTCAGCCGAGTTGAGGAGTGCCCAGAAGAGATCTTCGTAAGCATCCTGGTGTTTGCCGAGCCGTTTGATGTAATCGAGACTAATTCGTTCTTCGCGTGCGGTGGGTGTGCGAGCGAGAACTCTCAGGTAGAGAGCTTGAACAGCATCCTTATCGCTGGTGTGCGTTTTGAGAATCTTGCCGAGGGTGCTTTCAGGTGTTGCTCGAACACGTCCCTGAATAGTGGGATTATTCATCAGCATCAATGCCTGGGCGATGCTTGATTCGATTTCATCCTGCTTGCTGTTGGGATCATAGGCAAAGATACCCTTGAAAACTCCTTCGAAGCCAAAGCGTCTGGCGAGTCGTTCAGCCGGGCCAACTGCCTTGGCGGGCGGATTCTTGCCGAACCCGGGACGCTGCAAGGGCTGTTGCAGATTTCCCAAGGCACCATTGAGTGCATTCCATATTTCATCGGCTGACAGGCGGGAAGGGTAGTTGCCTGCAAAATGAATGTGCTGGTCGGCAGTATCGCCCAGCCTGACCTGGCGCTGATAGGTTTCGGAATTCATGATCAGGCGATAGAGATCACGAATGTCGGTACCTGTCAGTTTGAAATGTTGTGATAACTTGAGCAGTACTTCCGGATAAGTTGCTTCCATCAGTGGCCCCATGTTATCAACGGGGTTGTAGAAAGACTGACCCATCAAATCGCCCCACAGGCGATTCACCATGTTGGCATAGAACCAGTAGTTGTTTTCTGAAGTGACGTACTTGGCCAACATGCCACGACGTTCAGCATCATCCAGTCCGCGAGGTGGCTTTTCACCAGTCAGAAACTTTGGCTGTGTCAGGTGAGTTTTCTTGGGATCATCCTTATCGGGCATGCGATATTCACCTACGATGGAGGCGAAGATAGTGAACCCGACAATGCGGTTTTCTTCGCGTACCGGGCGGTCCTTGGTGCGAGCGAAGAAAGCTGTCAATTCATGGAACTGTTCCCGTTTCCAGATATCGTTGGGATGATCGTGGCATTGGGCACATTGAATCTGAATGCCCATGAAGACGCGAGCCGTATCCGAGGCACGCTCGACATTGGCTTCAGCCCCCAGGTGGGTCAAAAGGAAGTAGCCAGCGCCAGAATCTTTCTTGGAAGCAGTGTCGCTTCCGGGGCCGTAGCGGATTTCCCCGGAAGCAGTGATCATTTCCTTGGTCATGTCGATCCAGGAAGTATTCTTCCGCATGGAGTCCGCCAGCCAGGCTTCGAACTTGGGTTCATTGGCTTTGGTACGGATTTCGGTGGAACGCATGGAAACAACGTCACGCCAGTATCTGGCCCAGTGCTTGTTGAAATCATCACTGGCGAGCAACTGATCGATCAGCTCGCTGCGTTTGCTCTTATTTTTGTCATTGACAAACTGCTTGATCTGGGAAGGTTCGGGAAGTTTGCCAGCCAGATCAAGATACACCCGGCGGATGAATTGTTCATCTGTGGTACGTGCTGCCAACTTCAGTCCTTCCTGCGACTGAAGTTTATTGAGAATTGAATCGATATCGGAAGGGATGAGCTTGCTGGCTTTGGAATCCTTCCATTCTTGAGGAATAACATCGACTTTTTCGAGTTTCTTGCCGTAGTTCTTATCGGTCGACGCAGATTTGCTGGTTTTTGCACTGTCGTCGGCAAACAGCATGCTGGAGGAAAGTGCCAGCAGGCAGGTCAAGCTCAGTGAGCGTATGAAATAGTTCTTCATGATTACCTCGAAGCAGGCGAGGCCAGGGTTTTCTCTATGGACATTGTAACCCCAAATACTGCGGGAAGTTCTGAGAAAAACCCACTTGCAGTTAGTCATCGGCCAGGGGCTTTTCGGCATCGACCAGATACCAGAAAATAACACCTATCCCGAAGATCACTGCATACATGGTCATGCACCAGGTATAGCCTTGTGCTTCCACCTTGCCACCCGCCAGCGTGTAGTGACTGATGATCAAACCGGTGAGGAAATTACTCAATGCACCGCCCAGGTTGCCGATCATGTTCATGCAACCCGCGACGATGGCTGCATAGCGTTTGCCAATGTCTTGAGTGGTAGCCCAGGCTGGCCCCATCGTCAGATCATTGCTGAAACCGACCAATGTCAGGCAACCTATCAGAATGTAGGGATTGGATTGATTGAGGATAGCAGCTACATAGGCCAGGCTGCACCCAGCAAAGCCGAGCATACCAAACAGCTTGCGGCCCCATGCCCTGTTACCAGTTCGTCGAATGTATTTATCCGAAAGAGAACCACCCCAGATACAGGCGATGCCACCCAGCAGGAATGGACCACCCGTCATGAGTGCCACGCCCAGCTGGTAGCCTACACTGGTGCTGGCCTGCACACCGAAACTCTGCTTCATCAGGGTGGGCAGGAAGTACATCAAGAAATACCAGCCGAAGTTGGTACAGAAGTACATGCCACAGAGAAACCACAAATTTGGCTGACTGAACAGATGCTTCCACGGAACGGCAGTATGTCCTCCTGAGGATTGCTTCTTGCCTTGCTGAATCAGTTCTTGTTCTGCTGCATTGGTACCGAGATGCTCAGCAGGTTTGTTCTTGAAAGTAGCATAAAAGATACCCACCCAGAGTACGCCTAGAGCAGCAAAGATGGCAATGGTGAGTCGCCAATCGAGGCCCAGGGCAACGGTCATGAAGATCCAGATAAATGGAGTCAAGCCACCCATCAGGCGCGAAGAGAACCAGACCATACCCTGAACGAATGCTCTTTGCGAAGCAGGAAACCAGTGGTATAGCGCTTTGGAAATGTTCGGAAACGCACCGGCTTCGCCAGCACCAAAGAGAAACTGGATGACTACCAAGGCCCAGAAACCGATGCTGATGCCGGTTCCTAAAAGAGGTAGCCCTGCGAGTGCCATCAATCCCAGAAAGAACGACCAGAACACTACGATGCGGAGCAGTGTCTTGCGCGGGCCGTAGGTATCCCCCAGCCAGCCTCCGGGAATTTCGAACAAGGCATAGGCAACCTGGAATGCAACAAGCAGGAGAAAGTAATCCTTCTCTTCGTACCCGACTGCCTCCATCACTGGCTTCTTGGCGTTGCCATTGAGAGCCCGGTCGAGATACGTAATCATGGCCAGGCTGCACATGAGGCCAAGCACACGATAGCGAACAAAGGTAGGTTGCATCAGGTACGCCGTGGTTTGGAGAGAGTGCGATACCATTCCGAAAATTGCCAATACAGCATGGCAATGGCGAGAATAACGCCCAAGGCAATCAGAGCCCAATGCCAGGGCTGAATCTCGAATGGTTTTGCCGGCTTTTCAGGCACATCGCCAATGTTGTCACCACCAGCAAAAAGGTCACTGGCCTGTTTGCGGGGCGGAAGAGCTGACGCGATATTCATCAACTGAAGAGGTTCACTGTTACTATTGATGGCTGCAGCTATGGATTGCCCCAGCGATTGAGCCAGCCAGGCTTCAGGAGGTTTGGAAGTTCCCCAGCGGTCTTTTAGCGACTTCCAGTACATGGCTTCCTGCACCAGGGCACGACGCTGTTTCAATTGAGGATGCGACAGTCGAAAAGTGTCAACCGAATCCTTGTACAACTCCAGGGCAAAAGGCTGTTGCTGTATAACCATGAACCATTCTGCCAGTTGCCAATGCAGTCTGCCATCATCAGGCAGCCAGACCAGCAATTGTTCGATCTGCTTCGTGGCAGTCTGTGGCGATTGTTGTGGAAGTTTCTGCACTTCAACCGGAGCCAGTTTGCCGTAGTGCCATTGTCCCGACTGGTCGACAAACCGAAATGGAGCAGCCGCTCTGCCAAAGAGCAAATCGAGATCGGGCTGGGCGCCTCGGGGCAGGTTTTCCCGCAATCGACGTTGCACCAGGCGAAGGTGAAGTTCTTCCATTTCACGTTTATCTTCAGGAGCCAGATCAACCGCGGATTGCAATAGTCGTTCAGCAGCATCGAGTTTACCGGTCAGCTGATATGCAGTTCCCAGGTTGGCAGCGAGAGCAAAGTGGCGCGGGTTGGCTCGAGCTGCGGGTTCCAGCACCTGAACAGCTTCTTCAAATGCCGGGATGCGTGGATTAACCTGTTTCAAGTAAAGCAAATACCCACCCAGGTCAGCCTGTTCATCAGGTGTCAGTTGCGGATTGGCTCGCAGTAGGCGGACCTTTTCAAGAAATTGAGTGCGATGTGGCGTGGGGACGCCTTTCATGGTGACATCAGGAGGGCCATATCCCCGCAGGTGCCGTAGCTGCTTTGCGAAATCGGCAGGCGAAACAACCGGAGCAAGATTTTCACCACGGACATGTATACCTGCGTCAGCAGGCGTGATTGTCATCAGCACCATGACTGCACTGATGATGCAACGGTCTGGAAACTGAAATAGAATAGCAAATCGATTCATCGTGGAATGAGGATTACTCGAGTGTGTTGCCACCATTGACCGAGAGTTTCTGTCCGGTGATGAACTTGGCTGCATCACTGGCCAGGAAAGTCACTGCATCGCCAATATCATCCGGCACGCCCATATGTCCCATGGGAACAGCTTTGGCATACTGGTCTTTCAATTCCTGCGGTTCGTTGGCATGTCGTTCGGTGGGAATCCAGCCGGGTGCAACCAGGTTGACCGTGATATTGAATTTGGCGAGTTCCATTGCCCAGGAGCGGGTCAAACCAAGTTGAGCACCCTTGGCCGCAACATATTGTGAAAACTCAGGTACTCCTTTTTCGAAGACTTCCGAACCGATGTTGATAACACGACCCCAGCGTTTCTTCTTCATGGCGGGTAGGGTTGCCTGCAGCAGGAGCAGGGGGCTTTTGACAAAGAATTCCAGTTGATCGAGGCACGCCTGCCAGGTGAGGTCTTCAATTTTGATAAAGGGCTGAGGGCCAGTACCGTTGGGGACCAGAATATCAATGGGGCCAAAGGCCTTTTCAGTTTCTGCGACGATTCGCTGAATGTCCTTCTCGGAACGTGCATCACCGCCAAGAGCGATGGCCTGTCCACCCACCTGCTTAATGCTGGCAACCAGCTTTTCTGCTTTTTCGGGGCTGGCAAAGTAGTTGACAACTACCCTGGCGCCGGCTGCTGCCAATTTGCTGGCAATGGATGCGCCAAGACCACGCGAGGCACCGGTGATGAGGGCGACATGACCAGACAGGGAATGACTCATAACACCTTCCTTTTGATAACTTTAGTAGTGTAGTAATTCTCGCAGTTCACTGGCACCTCTGATGATGGGCATTGCCGTGAGTGGCCTGTCTCTGTTATCCTGAGAAGATGTCATATCGTACGCTCAAACGATTGATGGGTGAAACCAATCTCGAACGCAAGTGCCGCTTGCTGTTCGGGTTGGCGACGCTGCTGCTCATCACCGGCAGCTTTCTCTGGTATGGCTGGAGCACGGCAGGGTTGGCTTATGAGCAGGCTGAAACCGCAAGTCGGCTGGCTGCAACCCAGGCACTCATGCAGGCACATCTCAAAAAAGGAATTCCCAATGAACTCATCGGGTTAATTGAGCAGATTCCTGATATTTACATTCCACCCGATTCGCTGCTCAACACAGCAATCATTACCAGGAAATCTACACAGGAAGATGAAACAAAAATATTTTCATACTTTCAGGCTCAGGAAGCATCCGCCTTAAGGCACACTTCGGCATTTGTGAATGATAGATACGAATACCGACTGGCACTCCGTGCTGAAACGGCATGCATGTCGTGTCATCGTACGGTCGATCCCAAGGTCGAGCAAATGGGAGCCTTGATGGGGGTGGTGCGAGTCAGTATTCCTGCCAGGGAATTTACTGACCGGGTTCATATCAATATTGCCATTCTGATAACGACAGCGTTGATTTCAGCATTACTGCTGTCTGCAGGAAGCTGGCTGATTATTCGCTATGTGATTGTCAAGCCGGTGAAGCATCTGAAAGATGTCAGTGATGCCATTGCTTCGGGCAAGCTGAATATCCGCAGCGAGATTCTGACAGGCGATGAATTTGAAGATCTCTCCCATGCCTACAACCGCATGTTGCGCAGCCTGATGGATAAGGAAGATGAACTGCGTAAGCTGAATACCGATCTCAATCGATCAGTAGATGATCTTGCTCAAGCGAATCTGGCGCTGCATACAGCTAATCAGCTCAAGGGCGACTTTCTGGCGACCATGAGTCATGAACTTCGCACGCCACTTTCCGTCATCATCGGGTTCAGTGAACTACTTAACAATGCTGCACTGACAGACAAGCAGCGCAAATGGATCGAGAATATTCACAGCAGCGGCAAGCATCTGTTGAATCTTCTCAACGATGTTCTGGAACTGGCGAAGATTGAAGCAGGCAAGATGCAGGTAAATGTACAGGAATTCAATGTCAGGGATTTGTGTGAGAGTGTAGCGACCATTTTCCGGCAGCAGGCTGAAAGCAAAAGACTGGTACTCGACTGTGATGTGCAGGAAACATTGCCCCATGTCAAGCAGGATTCACAAAAGCTGCGTCAGATTCTGTGGAACCTGTTATCCAATGCTGTTAAATTTACGCCCGAAGGTGGCCGTATCCAGATGGTGGTAACCGACGAGGAGAATGACCTGATAGTCAAAGTTATTGACACGGGTGTTGGCATTGCACCAGAAGATCAGGAAGCAGTGTTCGAGAAGTTCAGACAGACGAGCCAGGTGTTGACCAGGGAGCAGGGGGGCAGCGGTCTGGGGTTATCTATTTCGAAAGAACTTGCCAAGCTGCTGGGTGGAGATCTGACGCTGCAAAGTACCCTGGGGCAGGGGACTACTTTCACCCTGCGGATACCATTGCAATTGGACGATGGACCTGGCATGCCCGAAGAGTCTGAAGTCGATGCATTGCAGCAAGGCACTACCCGCGAACTGGCAGAAATTGCAACTGGTTCGTAAGCAGATTTAGGGTTGCAACGCTGTATTCCGAAGCACGATGCAATGCCCCCGGATTAATACAGCGTATATTCCGCGTTAGTTCATCGTGAGCAACGTGAGTATGCCCGGAAAGCATATAATCGGGCTCTTGCATCATCAGCGCCTGCATTTCCCGATATAGATGGCCGTGTGTGATTGCGATGCGTTTGCCGGCCAGCTCGATGATGTCGCCTCGGTGCAGATAGTTGAGATGGTTCATCAGTGTTAAGGCATGCCTGAGCTCGGCATCATCATCGTTGTTGCCCATTACGAAATAAGTAGGCCAGCCTGTAAAAAGCGCGAGGATATCAGGATGACTGATATCCCCGCAATGGATCAATGTTTCGATACCTGCATCCTGCAGTTGATGTACTGCCTTTGCCGTCCGTTCCAGGCGATTGTGCGTATCGGAAATGATGCCCAGAAGCATGTTAACTCACGAAGCCTGCCTGCATGACCTTGATACCCTTGAGCGCCATCTTGAGGGCTTCGGCATTGGGGGCCACTTCCAGGGCAACCGACTTATCGATTTCGCCAGCCAGCACCAATTGACGTAGATGATCGTTGAAATCACACATGCCTTCATTGGCACAAATGCGGATGGCATCGGCAATCTGCTTGTCCTTCTCTTTGATGATCAGTTCGCGGATGATCGGGTTGACAAGCATGACTTCCACCGTCGGTACGCGGCCTTTGCCCTCTTTGATGCAAGGCAGCAGTTTCTGACAGATAACCGCTTTCAGATTAAATGCCAGCGCCTGGCGAATCGCATGGTGCATATCGGCGGGGAACAAGTCGAGAATACGACCAAGAGTGGAAGGGCCCGAAGAGGCGTGGATGGTACCAAAGACCAGGTGGCCTGTTTCAGCAGCATTGATGGCTGCTTCAAAGGTTTCCCGGTCACGCATTTCACCCACCAGGATGATATCAGGATCCTGTCGCACCGCATGTTTCAAACCGGTTGGCCAATCCTTCACATCGAGGTAAACTTCACGCTGGTGGATAATGGCTTTATCGTCGGTGAAGACATATTCAATGGGATCTTCCAGGGTGACAATGTTTACGGGTTCACGACGATTGATGAAGTTCAACATCGCAGCAATCGTGGTCGACTTTCCGGAGCCCGTCACACCTGCCAGCAGAACGAGGCCCTGATCCAGCATACAGAGTTTTTCAAAAACAGAAGGTTCGCCTTCCTTGCGAATCTTGTCGTGATCGGGTATGACAAGCCCCAGTTTTTCAAACGAGGGCACATTGCCGGAAACACGTCGTGCGACCAGGGATAGTTTTCCTCGCTGATAGAACAAATTAACACGAAAACGGCATTCATCATCACCCACAATGTAGGCAAAATCAGCTCCACCAGTCTCTTTCAGCGTCTGTATATAGTGTTCCTTCATCACTGGGAAAAACAACCGTTCCATGTCTTCTTGGGTCAAAGGACGCATTTCCATGCGGCGGATCACGCCATGGAGACGCATCATCGGGGGCAGGCCCACCTTCAGGTGCAAGTCAGACCCCTGGTACTTCATGACCATCCGGAAGAGTTTGTTGACTTCTGGTTCTTCCTTTTTTACTTCAACGTTGGGTGTCAGTGCTTCGCCAGCGGGACTAACGATGTTGTTCGGATCTTTGGACATGGTATCTGCCAAGGGATTAATTCCGGTTGAATAGTGCATTCTAATGGCGAATTGCTGCAAATGCTACAGTCAAGGCCATGAAAGCTGGAGATGAAGACAAAGTCATTCTGGTTGTAAGTGAAGTATAGGTTGTGATTTGCAGCAATCGAGCCAGTGTGTTCACGACATTCACGAATTCTTTGCGATGCTTTCGCGCCGTCCACTTTTTCCATGTTTAATCTATGCCTCACATCCAGGGACGTTTCCCCAGACAAAGGCGATGGAAGGTCTGTCGCCAGGTTGGAAACCACTTCGGGAGGAGTACCGATGCGACAAGCATCTCGAAGAACAGCGTTCACCTTGATTGAACTGCTGGTAGTTATTGCGATTATTTCGTTGTTGATGGCGCTCCTGCTGCCAGCTATCCAGAAAGTGCGTGAAGCAGCCAACAAAATGATTTGTCAGTCACAGATGCGCCAGATTGTTATTGGTGCACACAAT
Organism: Planctomycetia bacterium; assembly: GCA_016795155.1. Taxonomy (NCBI): domain Bacteria; kingdom Pseudomonadati; phylum Planctomycetota; class Planctomycetia; species Planctomycetia bacterium. The sequence continues at coordinate 10,532 of JAEUIE010000036.1, forward strand.
TTCCACAATGATTACAACAAATTGCCCCGTAGTGGAGAACATCTTGCGACTTTTGGTGGAACCACTTACAAAACACAGTGTTTCCACAGCCCACAGACCATGCTGCTGCCATATATTGAAGCAGATAACATTTATAAGCAAATCGACCTGAAATTACGACACAATGAAGGAGTCAATGCCAGCATCGCAGCACAAGGTGGCGGATTTGGCGCTGTGATCAAGACCTTTCTGTGCCCTTCCCAGGGATATCGTGATGAAGTGCGTGATGCGCAAGGGTATGGACATTCCGACTATGCGTTCCTGCCTTATGTTGAAATCAGTGCTGCCAATGCAACGATCACGGGCTTGCCAGCTGGTCGTTATAACTCAGCCATTACTTCATCAGCGTACCCGGCAGATCACTATCAGATGTACTCGCCAGGCGCTCCTGATGTATCGCCCGCCAAAAGTTATCAACTGAAGCCATCCAGTGTAATCGGCGCTACCATCAACCTCTTCCATGGAGCTGCCAGGATTACTGACACGGTGAATGCTGACGGCAGCAGTAATTCCATTATTCTGTACGAAGATGCTGGCCGTAACCAGCGCATGTGGCAGGATCCTTTGGCCTTGGCCTTTCCACCCAACAGCTATCTTGATCCAGTTGACAACCTTGGACGACGTCACTGGCGCTGGGGTGAACCTGACAATACCTCAGGCTGTTCCAAAGTAATCAACAACAACCGTACTCCGATAGGTGGCCCGCCCAGCAATCCATGGGTTTACCACGATAACGGTCCCAACAATGAATGGTTCAGCTTCCATCCAGGTGGCGCCAATGCAGTGTTCCTTGATGGTCACGTTGCATTCGTTAGTGAAACCACGTCTTTGCGTGTTGTTTATTCCATGGGAACTCGCAACGGTGGTGAAAACTACGACATGGAATAACTGAATCAGTATCAACGTTCAATTCAACTACTTGGTGTCTCTCGCGTTTGCGGGAGACATTCTTCATTCATCGAAAGACGAGATAGGTCAATGAGAAACTTCCATATACTAATACTGCTTATCCTGGCTTGCTGCTTGTCGGGTTGCGGGTCAGCGAATCAGGCCAGAATTGTTCCCGTAGAGGGGAAGATTGTGTTTCAGGATGGAAAGCCACTGCCTGGTGGAACGCGACTCATCTTCAATCCAGCAGTTGGCAACATGGGTACCGCAACTGGAATCACTGACGAATCAGGTGGTTTCAAAGTTATTCATCACACCGGCAGGAACGGTGCAGGGGTGGGGAAATATACCGTGCAAGTTGTAGCACCAGATGGTCAGGGAGCAGATTTCTACAAAAAAGTACCTCGAAGTTACTTTGACAATGGTGGAATTTTGACTGCAGAAGTATCGGAAGGAATGGAGCCGCTTATGTTCACTGTCAAGAAATGAAATCGTTTGAAATTATCAGGAAAAGAAAAGCCCACGGACTCAGGTCCGTGGGCTTTTGCTTGTTCGATAAGCAATTATCGTGCAATACCCGCTCCACTGGAAGGAGGAGTGACCGATGGATATCTCTTGATATCGTAGTACAGCAATACGCACGAGACGATCATGGCGACCAGTGAGATCGTCAGAAGTACGGTATAGGAATCGTTGGTGGGTTTTGCCGTTGCCATGGAAATTTTCCCCTGTTTACCAGCCAGTGTTTCGGATTAACGTCCCAGACTGGTGGGAAGTATGCTGCTTCCGACCTGATCGCCTTTAAGGACAGTAGGTTTACGATTTTGTGGTTCAACGATCATTCCGACAGCTTCGTGATTGCTGACCTGCATGATGCGAATGCGGGCTACCCATTCAGGCTTGGGAGACAGCCGATAGACTTCCAGAGTCTGGCTCTTGGCCAGGCCATGATCGCTACCCTTGTTGATGCTGATGTAAGCGCCATCGGAAGTAACTGCTGTGACCACACCCTGAACATCCACTGGTGGAGGCTGGGGCTTCGCCAGATTACCGGGACCAGGAACATTGCTCCTTTGATCACGGATAGTTTCGATTTCACGAGCCAGTCGTGTGATTTCAGCTTCGTTTTCGGTCAGGCGTGCTTTGGTGGTATCACGTTCAATCTGAGCAGCGATCCGAAGATTCTTTTCTGTGGTGTTCTTCTGATTCAGATCCGCAAGCTTGATATCGAGCTGCTTGATGCGGTCTGACAAATCAAGGTTTTCCTTGGTTTTCTTCTCGATGTCAGCCTGGATGGTGGCAATGACGACCTGCGATTGCTGAAACTTGGTGATCGCATTGTTCATGGCATTTTCAGCCACGCTGACTTTGCTATTCAATTCTGATCGTTCTGTTTCGATACGTGCTTTGGTTTCAGCCAGTTCCCTGGCGGCGGCCACAATCTGGGAGCGGAGCGAGGTCAACTCCTGTTCCTTGGCCAGAAGGTCTTCGCGGAAATTCTTTTCTGCAACTTCCATCACCTTGACGCGTTCGTACCAGCTCTGCTTGGTACGAGGGTCCTTATTCGTGTTGTTAATGATGATGGCAAAGCCTAAGAAGAGCAAGCTGAAGACGAAGATGAGGAAGGTCAGAATCTTTCCAATAATCGTCATGACAATCGTCCCCCTGGTGGCCTATTGGCCTCACACAAAATCAGCCTTGCTATGCCAAGCTTGTCAAACTGTGTCAAGCCCTATGCTTAAAGGTTCATCCAGCTTGCAGCTTTACTTCAAATGTCTGGGATGCAATATTCCCCCACTGTATCCCAGATTACCCACATTACACGATGCGGGAAATTTACGTCAATCGTGTTTTACAGATTATTGAATGCCTAATTCCTTGGCGCGATCTTCCAATCCCTTCAGTCGTTGCTGGAGGTTCTGCAATCGGATTGCAGCATTGTACAGGTCAGGCTGCATGGCCTCCGTTCGTTTCTCTACTTCTTCCCTGGCAACCTGCAGCGAGGCGATGGTATCGCGGAAACTGCGTTTGCCTTCACGAATCTGAGCCTGATCAGGGTACATGATCAATCGAAGTGCATTGCCGGTTTCTTTTTCCAGTCGGAGTTTTTCCCGCAGCGACTGCATTTCATTGATCAAATTAATACGGGCGGTGATATCTACCTGCTGCTCATCAAAAATCTTCTTCAGTTGCTGTTCGATATCGTCTGCTTCTTTCAGTGCTTCGGTAATGGTTTTGTCTTTGTTGGCCGCCATTTCATCGGGGCCACGGGGTATGTTGGTGTTGCGAGCGGCTACCCTGTCAAGTACCAGCTTGAGCTGATCCATTTCCAGCTGGCGGGCAGCGTTATTCTTACCAATCTCATTGTTCAGAGCTTGGGTATAGTTCTTATAATCGGTTTTATCTGCTACTGCCCAGAGTGAAACACCCAGGCCGGCGATACTGAGTATCACCGAAACGTAGACCATGATTTTGCCGAATGAGGTAAGCATAAGTAACTTTCCTGAGGCGATATCGGTTGCTTACTTGTCTTCTTTGCCTTTGATGGCATTGACCAGCTTGTCGCTGTTGTCAACAGTGTTGGTCGTTTTCTGCTTGATTTCGTCGAAGAGTCGCTTGCGATCTGCTTCACGGCCCAGAGCGACGGTAAGAGCAGCAGCGGCTTCTTCGACGTCTGCTTCCAGCTTGGTGATTTCTCGACGACGTTCCAGGTTTTCAAATTCAGCCTGGCGGAGCAATTCTTTTTCGATGTCGCGTCGCTTGGAGAGTTCATCGACTTCAGATTTCACGCGATCTTTCTGTTTCTGGGCATCAGCCAGCCGGGCACGGGCAAAATAAAGCTTGGCAGCTGCTTCGCGAACATCGAGTTCCAATTGTGGATACTGATGTTGTGCGGCAGCTCGAACCAGTTTGCTGAATCCAATAGGGCCCAGTTTTTTAGCCAGGTTCTGGATATCAGCATTCTCGGGATTGTTGATGTCGAGTAGTTTGCCGGGACTGATGCTTTTCTGCTCGGTGACGGTATAGCTTTTGTTTTCCCCGTCTTTTTTTGACACCGTCCGCAGTCCGGTGTTCCAGAACAACGAAGCAATTTCCTGTCGGATGGCTTCATCGCTTTTGAATTGTTCGGAATCAACCTGTCCGCGGAAGCGGGCTAGAATGGCCTGCCGATCTGCAGGTTCAAGCGTATTGAGAGTATTTTCGTTTACTGATATCCGGTTTCGCAACACTTCCAGTTGTTCCGGACGGAGTTCCTTCATCCAATCTGCAGTGGTAACACCATCACGCAATCTCTCAAGCCCGCGAACGTGTGCCGTCCAGGCTTGCCGGGCATAGGCGCTCTGCCCAGCCAGGTAGAACATGGCGATTGCCACGATGATGTTCAAGCTTGCCAGCACAATCTGTGTAATCGTCATGGTAGACGGTCTCCGCTCCCCGCGCGCGGTAACTTGCCACAATACTAGATAACTATTTTACCCTATCTAATTGTTGAACAAAGGGGAAATAGGCAGGGGGGGCAAGAAAAATAAGGAAGAGTGTGCCGTTTATAGGGGACAGATACTATTACAAACGATGGCTCAGAACGCATGCTGCAGGCCAAACCAGAATTGTACCGGTTGTTCCTGATTAACCGCCTTGGCAACATCCAGACGAATAGTGGTACGTTCGATGAACCCTAGCCAGGCCAGGTCAAAGCGTAAGCCTGCACCCAGAGAATGAACCACGCCGCCATTGGAAGAACCGTTCAGATACATATCACCGACGTCATAAAATGCTACTGCATAGAGATTTTGCAGTTCACCGATGCGATAAAGGAAGTCTGCCTCAGCATTGCGCCAGAGCGGCAGTCGCCATTCTATGCTACCTACCCAGGCGGTATCGCCTTCGCGGTCATTGCGAGCCAAGCCGCGCACCAGATTGGGGCCACCCAACTGGAAGTGGTAGCCATTCTCAGGCCAGCCCTTGGCGCCCCAGGCACGAAAGGCCCAGCGGGTTTCCGATAGATACCCCATTCCTTCGGGCATGGCTTTGACGAACGCAAACTCACCCTGCATGCGTTCATACCAGGTGTAGGTGCCATAAATAGGCAAGCCATGTTCAAGGTTGATGTCGATGCGGTAACCGCCTTCAGGATCCCAGTAGGGAGTCAGGAAGTTGCGATACCAGCGAATGCCCACTCCAGCCTGGTTATTGTAACTTTCCACACCGGGTGGGACGTAGCGACCTTCACCTGATCCTGATGCAACCGACTCCATGCGGGCGTAAGTTTCGATGTATTCGACCGGGTTGAGATAGAGGCTGGGTGTTTCATGAATAATGTAGCGACCATAGAGGCGTGCTCGATCGCGAGTCAAATCGGCCCAGTCCTGCGTCAGACTATGATCGTACTGGGCACCTACTTCCATGTTCGGCAGTGGAAATCGCTGGAAGATGGCATCAGCTCCCGCTTTCAAATCCATGTCGTAGGCGTCCCAGGCGACATAGCCGCCTCCCTGAAATGTCTGCAGCCGGTAGAGATCGCCTCGCACACCGGCATAAGCCCGTTGACCAAACTGGGGACGATTGAGCCCCAGCCAGGGGCCAGCCATAATATTCCAGCGGTCGTAGGAAGTGGTCAAATCCGTTTCGTCCAATGGTGTCAGCAATGGTGTGAGACGGATTTCCGGTTCCAGTTTCCAGTGATTGTTGGCAGGGTTCTTGTCGAGTTGAACCTGATCAGGATCGACCGTTATCTGCTCAGGCTCGCTGGGCAGATCGACTACAATAGTCATTCCCTTGCCATCTTTGTCTGTTTCATACTGCAAAGGAACCAGACCGTTAGCCTGGGCGAAGGCAGCAGTATCGAGTGGGGAAGGCAAAGTCCACGATGCAAATTGTGTTGAGGATGTGTTGGACTTCACATCACCAGGCAGTAATTGTCCAGGTAGTGATTCGCCTGGCCTGACTGGGATTCGGACTGAATAGCCTTTGTCCCCTTTGAACCTGATTCCCAGATAGGTTGGTTCTGTGAATTCGGCCAGTTGCTTCAGGCTGATACGTGCTCGATACGAACCTTTTTCTGCCGGTTTTTCGAGTGTCACCGTGCCCATTGACCAGTCGCTGCCGCCCACGCCGTACAACCAGCGATCAAAAAATTCTTTCCAGCTGCGGCCTGTGTAGGTTTCCAGTTCGCGTTGAAAATCTGCAACGAAGAGGATGCGGAATTGATATTTGGCATAAAGCAATCGCATGAAATCAAAGAGAGCCTCTTCGCCAATACGCTCTTCAATCATGTTGAAGATCTTGGCGCCGCGATCATAGGTCATGCTGAAGAGGGTGATGACGTTGCCAAACTTCTCCATTTCCTGAACCGTGGCGGTTTCTTCCTTACGGGCTATGGTACCGTACAAGCCGTAGTAACGGTAATCTTCATGTTTGACGTTAGGCAACCAATCCTGGCCAACGGGGTACTGCAGCAACTTGGAGTTACGTCCAAACTTTTTCTGCATCACTTTGGCGGTGTAATAGCAGGCTACCGCTTCATCCATGAACGTTTCTTTGTAGCCATTGGTGCCGACGATGTTGTACCACCACTGATGCAGCGTTTCATGGCTGATGAGGTGATCGATATAGCGTGACATGAGCGGTGAGAGCTTCATCACCCGGCTGTCGATCATGACCAGGCCGGAGCACTCGTTGCCATTCCAGGCAAAGTGGCTTTCAGCAATGCAGAAATCCCCAAAAGGGTAGGGGCCGAACCATTTATTGTAAAGCGGGATGGCATGGCACGCTACTTCAAGACAACGTTGCGCCATCTCGCCATGTTCGGGTAATGCGAGTACTCGCACGCGGGTTTGTTCCACCTGCTGCGACCATTCCTTAAACCGGTTGGAGCAAACGAAGGAAAATTCACGTGCACAGCAACTGGCAATGTTCACGAGCTTGGTGCCATCGCCCAGCGGGCTTTCTGCCAGGATTCTGCCGGTACAGGCTACTTTCTGGTCTTCAGGCAGTGTCAGTTTGACATTGTAAATGCCTGCTTCCTGAAAGAAGGGCTGATGCCAGGCAACGAATGGCGTAGGCTGCCAGCCTTGTTCGTCGTAGTAAGCCAATGCGGGCAAGGCATGTGTCAAATAAGTTACGCCATCGCGATGGCCCCAACGGCCTTCTTTATCGGGCAGATCGAGCGTAAAATGAATCTCAACGGTTACGCTTTCCCCTTTTTTCACCGAAGTGGGGATGGATACCTGCAGAGCAGTATGCATGTCCTTACGCCACTGAAACGGTGTAGGACGCATGACTCCACGAGCATCTGCGGTGCTGACCGCCTGTACTTGCAGCCGCTCTCCTTGCCAGTCGATGCCATCGCTGGGATTAGAACGGAGCAATTCCAGAGTCTTGGCCAGCAACACACTGTCTTCTTCAGGAATTTTGAAACGAGAATAGGCATTGAAGACCAGTTCGGTAGCTGGCCGTTCGTGGCGATTGAAGAAAGTGATTTTGGAAACGCCCCACAGTCGTTTGCGGGCGAGATCGAGTTTCAGATCAATGTGATAATGAGGCAGCCAGGAAGGAATATCGGTGGCAAAGATAGATCCAGGCAGCAACAGGCATAGCAACATCAGGGCAAAGACATAACGATGTCCGCCAGGATGGCTCCTGTTACTGAACCAGATTGACATACTTTCCCCCAGTTTCAGTCGAGCGAGATAACGAGTATGAAAAAAAGTGTCAATCCAAACTGGCATAAGACTGGCAAGACAGATAAATGAGGGTGAGAACAACTGCTAATTCAGAGAACTTGACGAGATTTGATAAGCAGTTGACATGCTTCGGTTCAAACCAGTACACTATCGATTAACTAATATCAAATGAACAAGGTGTCAGGATGACTCCCTTTCTTCGTGGCATGGTGGAAGCCACTATTTCAACATTTACTTTACCCTCGCCTGTGGTGGAAATTGGTTCCTATCAAGTGGAGGGGCAATCCAAACTCATTGATTTGCGGTCGCTGTTTGTCAAAGACTCCTATCTAGGTGTAGATGTCCGCCCTGGTCCGGGTGTCGATCGCATTGAAAATGTTGAAAAGATGACGTTGCCAGATCAATCAGCAGGCACCGTGTTGGCTCTTAGCACCTTGGAACATGTCAAACGGTTCTGGCTAGGCATTGCCGAGATTAAACGCATCTTGCGGCCTGACGGCATTCTAATTCTGTGTACGCCGTTTTATTTCCGCATTCATCAGCATCCAAGCGATTACTGGCGGTTTACTACCGAAGCGTTAGATTCGCTTTTGTGTGATCATTTCCCACAACGCATTCTCGGTCAACAAGGGCCGACTAAGCGCCCTAGCAATACCTGGGCAATAGCTTTTGGTCCGGAGCAGCCAACGGTTTCGATTCATCAAATTGAACAATACCAATCAGCACTTAATCGATTGGCATCCACTCCCTGGAAGGGCATGAAATGGCTTCGCTATCGCCTGGCCAGCCTGATCAGTGGCAGCAAACCATTTGAAGGTTTTTTGGAGCAGGATCGAATTTCGCTCGAGGTACGTCGTGGCATAACGTCGGAGACAGTAGCTGCCTAAGTGACAGCTTGTTTCTCGATGTGTGATTGCCTTCGCAGTTGGCCGCAAGCAGCATTGATATCACTGCCTTTACGTTTGCGGACATGCACAAACAGACCCGCTTCGCGAAGTATTTCAACAAAACGATTCAGTCGTTCATCGGTAGGCCTGCGGTAAGGCAACCCTTCCACTTCATTGAACGGGATAAGATTGATGTGAGCCCCGCGGCCCTTGAGTAATGTGGCCAGTTGGTTTGCTTCCAGGGGTCGATCATTAATATCCCGCAGGACGACATATTCAAAAGTAACCTGCCTGCCGGTGCGTTTGAAATAATCATCAGCAGCTTGGAGGATGTTATGCAGCCCCATTTTGTCGCTGGTGGGGACAATCTTGGAACGTAACTCTTCCGTTGGGGCATGCAGAGACACTGCCAGACTGTACTGTTTGCCTGATTCAGCCAGCTTGCGAATCTTGATAGGCAAACCAACGGTTGAAATGGTGATATGCCTTGCACCAATTCCCAAGCCATCTTTGGCTGTGGCATCTTCGAGTGCAGCAAGCAGGTTGTCGAGATTAGCGAGTGGCTCACCCATTCCCATCACCACGATGTGGCTGAGACGTTCGCCCGCGGGAAGTAGATTTCGCAACCTGACCAGTTGTTCAAGTATTTCACCAGGTGCAAGGTTTCGCATCACACCGTTGAGACCACTGGCGCAGAAGACACACGCCATCCCACAACCGACTTGCGTGCTGATGCAGGCAGTTCGTCGGTCATGATCGGGGATCATCACACATTCGATGTCTTCGCCGTCCCACATTTTGAGCAGCAGTTTGCGGGTGCCATCACTGGCGAGAAGCGATTTAGTTACTTCGGAGGCTAAAGGCTGAAAAGCTGCTGTTAATTGCTCGCGAAGTTGTTTGGGCAAATCCGACATGGATTCAAACGATTCAGCACGTTTGAAGAGAATCCAACGGCGAATGGCCTTGGCATACCAGGGCTGAAACCCGCGATCCTTCAGCCAACGTGAGAGTTCCGCTGCGCTGAGTTGAAGTAGTGGCTGTAGTGTTACCGAGCCATCTGTAGTTTGCGGGAGCGGTGTTTTCATAAGTGCATTGTAATGAGGTGCCAACTGGAGCATTGCTGGCAGTCTCTGTAAATTAGAGTTATGTCTGCGAAACGGGTAGTAGTTGCTATGTCTGGTGGCGTCGATAGCTCCGTCGCAGCCTTGCTCTTGAAAGAGCAGGGCTACGACGTGGTCGGCATCTTTCTGCGCACCGGCGTGGCGGAAACGCAGCGAGCCGATCAGCGACATCGTGGTTGTTGTTCAGCACTCGATGCACGCGATGCACTGGGTGTTGCGGATCGCCTGGGCATTCCCTGTTACTCCATGGATTTCGCCGATGATTTCCGCCAGGTGATGAGTTACTTCGCTGATGAGTATGTGCGGGGAAGGACGCCGAATCCCTGTGTGGTGTGCAACAGTGAAATCAAGTTCGGCAAACTCTGGCAGGTGGCTCAGTCACTCGATGCTGAGTTCCTGGCTACCGGGCACTATTGTCGAGTGGATGCGGTTGATGGTGTGCCGACGTTGAAGCGAGCCGTGGATGAGAAGAAAGATCAAACCTATGTGCTCTTCGGTATCGAAGGGAAACTTTTGCCTCGCTTGAAATTCCCCATTGGCGGACTGACCAAGGCACAAGTACGGGAGAAGGCACGCGAAGCAGGTTTGCTCGTTGCAGATAAACCCGAAAGCCAGGACATCTGCTTTGTGCCTGATGGCGATGCAGCCGGGTTTGTACAGAAAGCCAGGCCAGAAGCAGTTGCAGAAGGTGACATGGTGGACGTACAAGGAAATGTTCTCGGCCACCATACCGGAGTGGCACAGTTCACCGTGGGCCAGCGGAAAGGGTTAGGTCTTGATCGCAGCACCCTTAAAGGTCAAAAGCGGTTTGTGCTCGAACTGATTCCTGAAGAAGCCAAAGTGGTGATCGGCACCGAAACAGAAGGGCAGGTGATTGCACTACAAGTGGAACAGTGCAACTGGTTCTTGCCCGTGAAAGAGAAGGAGCATTGCCTGATCAAATGGAGCCATCGTGGTGAATTGCAGGATGGTTATGTTGATAGTGTTCAAGGGAATTCAGCAGTCATTCGATTTGATAAACCGCAGTTTGGTGTAGCCCCAGGCCAGGCAATGGTAATTTATCGGGAGAGTGCGGTTGTTGGTGGGGGTTGGATTAAGAGCACGCAACGACTGTCAAAGAGTTGAATTGTCTTATTCTGGCAGTACACCCGACAGGATTCGAACCTGTAACCTTCGGTTCCGTAGACCGATGCTCTATCCAGTTGAGCTACGGGTGCTTGCGGTTGGTAGGATAGCGGTTTTCCCATTGTAGTCAACGGTTTTCGTCAACGACATTATTGCGTTCAACAGCACAATCACTCACCAATAATAGACACTCGACGTTATCGCTGGTTCTGTCTTTCTTTACGAGACACAAGCAATTTGTTGCTGCCATGACAGTCTGGCACCTGGGCTGCAGATAAAATGCAATGGTGACTTATGAGGAAACTACAACAGGCAGGAAAACGTCAGACGCCAGCGAGGGCCGCTTTGCAGATTGCGGTGAAGACGGGGTTGCTGCGTCGTTGTCCGAATCATTGGTACTATGTAGACACCCAGGACAAAGACGCGCTGGAACATGCGTTCCGCCTGGGCAACTATCTCATCTCCCATTTCGCTAAACCAGTTGCCTGTTTCAAAGGCGACCGTCAGGAACTGGCAGACGCCATCTTGCGATGCCAGAAGCGGGCCGGAACCACTTGCCCATTATGTAGTGAAGAACGAGGCAAGCTGCCTGAGTTGAGGCCGCATTGAATTGATTTGGTAAGTTTTTCCAAGTGGCGAAAATGTTGTTCAAAATTTAATACTGGTTTAGAGCTTAAAGACGGGTCGAAATGGAAAGAAGCAAGCAAAGATAATCAGCCAGTAAACGGCCCAGATAAGAAAGGCACCTTTTCGGCTCTGAATATATTTCGCGAACATCGTTACCGTGGTGATCAACAGCACAGCAGATACTATCAAGTTTAAGACCAGCATGCTTGGCCCCTCAACAGTACTGTATCGAGGTGGAGTTACCTCAGTTCATGTACATCATATCATGGATAACATCATTGGGCTCGGTTTGTTCATTGGAGTAGTACACCATGCGGGCAGTGGCTTTTGAAACTCATGGCGGGTTGGAAGTGCTTAAGTTGATGGATTTGCCTACTCCAAAACCGCATGGCGATGAAGTGCTGGTGCAAGTGAAAGCTTGTGCACTCAATCATCTGGATATCTGGGTACGGCGCGGGCTGGGCGTCACGATTCCCATGCCCCACATTGGTGGCTGTGAGGTGACCGGTATTGTTGCAGAACTGGGGCCGCTGGCGAAGGACAGTGGCTTAACTGTAGGGCAGAAAGTGATGATTGCTCCGGGCCTATTACCCGTGAAGCCTTCTGTCTGGACAGCACGTGGTGATGACAACATTGATCCCACCTATGTCAAACATGGAATGCAGACCCAGGGTGGTTTTGCTGAGTACAGCGTGGCTCGTGCCTGCGATGTCCTTCCCATCAGCGATACCTGGAGCTTCGCCGAGTGGGCTTCGGTTCCTCTCACCATGCTGACTGCCTGGAACATGTTGCATACTCTGGCCAAATTGCAGCCGGGTGAAACAGTTCTGATTATGGGAGCAGCCAGCGGCGTTGGCGTGGCAGGTGTGCAAATTGCCAAGCTCGCTCAGGCACGCATCATTGCGGTGGCAGGCAGTGCTGACAAGCTGGCCAAAACCAAAGAACTGGGTGCTGATCATCTGATAAATTACAAAGAGCAGGATGTCGCCAAGGAAGTAAAGAAGATCACCGGCGGGCAGGGTGTGGATGTTGTCTTTGAACACGTAGGCGCTGCCCTCTGGCAGCACGCCATGCGAAGCATGGCTATCGGCGGACGATTGGTGACGTGTGGTGCCACCACCGGGCCGAAGGTGGAAATTGATCTGCGATTCTTCTTTTCACGCCAGTATCAATTATTGGGTTGCCACATGGGCAGTCGGGCTGATTTGCTCCGCTGTTTAGACCTGGTGGAAAGAAAGCTGCTGGTTCCAGTTGTTGACAAAACGTACCCACTCGAAGAGACACGAGCGGCGCAGGAAAGACTGGAAACGATGAGCGTGGTGGGGAAGGTGGTCGTAACGGTCTAGCCGTGCGGCCAGTTGGAACGTTCCGCCAGCAATTGCTTGAGGTGCAGTTGCAATTGCGTGGTTTCGTTGGAGAGATTGAAACTGGTTGACGGTGCTCCCGCTTTAAGTCGTTCCTTCAAGTAACCCGTCAGCATACTGCGACGGAGTGGCGAAGAGTGCATCAGATAATGCACCCAGGCCCAGACTTCCTGATAGTCCGCCATGCTCATCTGGCTGACTTCTTTCAGTGATTCCAGCCGTGGAAAATCATACTTCATGGTGACAGCGGTAATGGATGGTTCAAGGGCATTGAGCACACGGGTGTTGATGCCTTGTGCAGCTATGCCTGGTTCAAAATACATAGCCAGCCCTTCATCGAGCCAGAGGGGCAAGTCGTGTAGAATCGCGTGTAGCGTGGCATGAGTCAACTCATGGCGGAGGTCATCCTGAATGCGATCTCCCCAGAAGCAAAGCACCTGCAGTTGATCTTGATCCAAACGTGAACTGCCAGGCCGTTTGACAAACAAAGCTCGTCGGCTCGGTAAATCCTTGAATTCGAAATGAATGTACTGTTCGTAGCTGATGCGGTCTTTGAAAAGGTATACATGAATGAGCTTGTCAGTGACCGGAAGCTCCAAAGCCCGGCAGACTTGTTCCGGGAAACTCGCCAGTTCCAGAAACAGCGGATGATTCTTACTGATGTCCGCATCGCTGTGAAATATCAGGTTGCCCCGGCGGAAATCGTGGGCGTGTGGTAATTGCACTGCAACTGCGACAGGTTCCTTCAGTGGAATCAGGCAACCCGAAACAAGGCAGATGAACAGAAAACAGTACCATTGGTGGTGTAGTCGAAAATGCATCATGGAGCAGGAAAAGTACTGCAAATATGACAAAGTGCCTAGTGCAGTTTTGGCGAGAGAAAATCCTTCATCTATCTTCTGGCACCACCCGAAGGCTCATGGTATGCTGCCCGCATTGCAACAGGGTGGGAGCATATCAATCATGTCCGTATTCGCTGCAGAGTTTATCGGCACCGCTATTCTGGTGGTATTGGGTGATGGCGTGGTGGCCAACGTGGTGCTCAGCAAAACCAAGGGTAACAACTCAGGGTGGATCGTTATCACAGCAGGCTGGGCGTTTGCTGTGGCAGTGGCTGCTTACTGCGTCAACGCCATCAGTGGTGCACATCTCAACCCAGCTGTCACTTTGGGAATGGCAGCGATCGGAAAGTTGCAATACCATTTGATTCCACAATATCTTGGAGCACAGATGCTCGGTGGAATTGCCGGCGGTATCATCGTCTGGCTGGCATACTTGCCCCACTGGGGTGTGACCGATGATGCGGAAGCCAAGCGGGCGGTATTCTGCACTGCTCCTGCCATCCGTTATCCGATGTTCAATCTGATCACGGAAATCATCGGCACGTTTGTCCTGGTTCTGGGGATATTGGCCATCACCGGTCCATCCAATCTCGTGCCAGGGCATGGATGGGAGAAAGCTTTTGCACCGTTCCTGGTGGGATTACTCGTCTGGTCCATCGGGCTATCGCTGGGTGGGCCAACAGGCTATGCCATTAATCCCGCGCGCGATCTGGGGCCGCGCATTGCTCACTTCATTCTGCCAATCCCAGGAAAAACGCATTCCGATTGGGGCTACGCATGGATTCCAGTGGTTGGACCTGTTATTGGCGGCGTACTGGGTGCAATTTTCTATGTTGCCCAATGGCCTACACCATAAAATCCAAGCACTGAGAATGGAGCACTGAGCACTACTATGTCATACATCCTTTCGCTGGACCAGGGCACCACCAGTTCGCGTGCCATTCTGTTTGACCATGCGGGCAACCTGGTGAGTCTGGCACAGAAAGAGTTTCCGCAGATTTATCCACAGCCCGGTTGGGTGGAGCATAACCCGATTGATATCTGGGAAACACAATCGAGTGTGGCACTCGAAGCCATTTCGCGAGCGGGCATCATGCCCAATGAAGTGGCAGCCATCGGCATCACCAATCAGCGTGAAACCACGGTGGTCTGGGATCGGCGTACCGGTGAACCGATTTGCAACGCCATAGTCTGGCAAGACCGGCGAACAGCCAAGCAGTGTGATCAACTGAAAAAGAAGGGGTTGGCAAACACTATTCGCAAGAAGACAGGGCTGGTGGTAGACGCCTACTTCAGTGCCACCAAGCTGCAATGGATTCTGCAGAACGTACCCGGAGCCAAGGCAAAAGCCAAGGCTGGTGAACTGGCGTTTGGCACCGTCGATAGCTGGCTGGTTTGGAATCTCACGGGTGGTCGATGTCATGTGACAGATGTGAGCAACGCTTCGCGTACGATGCTACTGAATCTCAAAACAGGTGACTGGGATAAAGATTTGCTGAAACTCTTCAGCATACCTCGCAGCATGTTGCCTGAAGTGAAATCATCCAGTGAAGTGTATGGACAGGCAACGTTTTTCTCGCCGAGTATTCCCATAGCTGGAATCGCAGGCGATCAGCAGGCTGCACTGTTTGGCCAGATGTGTACCAAGCCAGGTATGGTCAAGAATACTTATGGTACTGGCTGCTTCATGCTGATGCACACCGGCGAGAAGATAGTGCCTTCGAAGAATCAACTGCTGACGACCATTGCATGGAAGATCGGCAACAAGATCGAATATGCACTGGAAGGCAGTGTGTTCATTGCCGGTGCGGTGGTGCAGTGGCTGCGTGATGGATTAGGAATCATCAAGACCTCCAGTGAAGTGGAAACACTCGCTGGCCAGGTCAAGGATACCGGTGGGGTTTATATGGTGCCTGCGTTTGCGGGCCTTGGTGCTCCGCACTGGGATCAATACGCCCGAGGCTTGATGATCGGCATGACGCGCGGAACCACTGCAGCCCATGTCTGTAGGGCAGCCTTGGAAGGAATTGCCTACCAGGTAACTGATATTCTGCATGCGATGGAAGCGGATGCTGGAATCAAACTGAAAGAACTGCGCGTAGATGGTGGAGCAAGCCAGGACAATTTATTGATGCAGTTTCAATCAGATGTGCTGAGTGTTCCCGTGGTGCGTCCTCGCGTTGCTGAAACCACAGCACTGGGTGCTGCTTACCTGGCTGGGCTGGCAGTCGGCTTCTGGAAAAGCCAGACTGAGCTGGCAGCACAATGGCAAATAGATCAGCGGTTCACTCCCGATATGAAAACCGCACAACGCAAATCACTTCTGCAGGGTTGGCAGAAGGCCTTGTCGCGGGCAAAGCATTGGGTAGAGGAATAGAAAAATCATCTGGTAACGCACAGCATTGAATTTGGTTCCATGAAAAAAGTGTGCCAATGATGAGAACTGTGTAAATTCTCTTGCATTGCCAGATTAAAAAGCCAAACTGTGTACACATGTCTGGTAGGCTCATTCTGAGTCATTTAGACGGCCTAAAGGAGTTTTCCATGTCTTGCCGCCGAAAGGGATTTACCCTGATCGAACTGCTGGTAGTAGTTGCCATCATTCTCTTGCTGCTGGCATTACTCTTGCCTGCTGTGCAGCGAATTCGTGAAGCAGCCAATCGAATAACCTGTGCCAATAACCTGCGTACCATCGGTCAGGCTATGGCATTGTACATTGCCTCCAATGGGCAGACGTTCCCCTCAGGTGGTGGCGATGATAACATGCAACGAACGCTGACGAACACCGGCTTGCCCGGCAAGCGCGTGGAACAGGACTGGGGATGGATGTACCAGCTTCTTCCTTATATAGAAAAAGATGATTTGTGGAAACTCCGCAAAGGGCCACCAACACCTTCCTACATGAGTCCCTACGGTGTTGATAAACCAGCCGATGCACAGATTGCTTCCACGCCGATCGATGTATATTTCTGTCCCAGCCGTCGTGGTCCACAAGTCATCCAGACAGCAGATGCCGGCCGCCGGGCAATGAACGATTACGCTGGAAACATTGGTGCATTTTCACTGTATCTGGAAGGCGGTATCTATCACAACTCCTGCGCTAACACGATGGGCTACGACGAAGGTAAACCCAAGAATCCATACCGCAATGGTGTCTTTATCAAGAGTCGTTTTTTCAAAGATGAACTTTCCAATGCGATTGATCCAGCGATCCACGTTCGCGACATCAGCGATGGATTGGCCAATACGTTACTGGCTGCTGACAAACGCATGAATTCCAACTTCTACAACCAGCCACAGTTTGGCGACACGGTGGGATACTGTTCCGGTTTCATTGCTGATACATTACGATCGGGAGCCGAGGGACCCGCCAAGGATTTTGATATCGAGTACGATGCAGCGAGTGATCGCTTTGGTTCATCACATCTCCACGGTATCAATGCGTTATTCTGCGATGGCTCGGTTCGTACCATCAGCTACAACATTCCCGACAACAAACAGGTATGTCAGGTCTACCATAAGTTTTTGAAACTCTATCACAACATCAATCCATTGCCTGATGGTCCACCAGCACCAACAGTTCCCTGGACAGGTCCCTATCCACCGTTCGCTATTGAAATAACTCTGTTCCAGAGGTTATGCCATAGGAGCGATGGCGGTACGATTAACTTCAACCTGCTGGATGATTAACCAGATTGTAAAGTCAGTTATGATGGAAACCGATGGTGATGAGCCATCGGTTTTTCATTTATTAAGATAATGGTTACGTTTTTGCTGTCAGCCGAAAATTGGTGCCCAGCCAAGTTATTAAATTGCCTTGGTTATCCAGGTTATCTGTGCTGTCAAATTCTAATTCACTAACGATATTGACCTGTTGCAGCAAGATGGTAAAGCATGTGATTGTGAAGGTGCAAGCACCGAGTTTGGCTGAATCCAGACCGGTTGGTTGCCGATGCGAATAAAGCTGTGTGCATTCAGGACATCCCTTCTGCCTGAAATGTTAAAACTGGTAAAGAAGGGCGGTTAGGGAGTGTTGTACGATGGGTTGTGCGTCGCGTGATGGCCTGTCCGATGAGGATGGCTGTCCGGGCTCTGCAGTCCATGCTCCCTGGCTGGATAACGCCCCACTCGCTTCAGGATGCCGGTTCATGTCGGCCATGTGGGTCGTATTATTGCTGATTCTCTTTCAAGATTCTGCCGTACCTGTTGTACGGGCAGATGATGCTCCGTTCCATCTCGGTATGGTGCCTGCCAGTTTCGCGCCGTCAGAAACATCAGATGTGGGTTTGCGTGAATGGATCGTACCAACTCCGTTCGACTGGTATGCCGAACTGAGCATGGTTTATTTTGATCGTACGATCAATGAAGCAAATTTCGGACAGCACCTGGGACCTGTTCAAATGTCCGGAGCAGGCAATTCTTTCTTTGATATAAACCCCCGCGACAACCGCCCCATTACCACGAATGATTTGAATATGGAACCCAAAGCTGGCTTGCGCTTCCTGGTGGGGCGCACCATTTGGGCTGATCCGTGTGATGATCGATGTTGTGTATCCAAGCCCAGCGAGGTGCCTGATCACCTTCGCAGCTTGAGTATTGAACTCGGCTATCTGGGCCTGCTTCAACAACAGCAGACAACTGCACGCTACGCTGCCCAGCCAGGCAGTGCCATCGCTTCGCAATTTATTAATACCGGCGCCAGCGATATTTACAATCCTGTTGTCTGGCCGTTCGACTATGCCAATCTGAACACGCTGACCTATCGAAGCCGGTTTGATTCGGCTGAACTGAATCTGCGTTACACTACATCAGCCGGGCGACGTATGCCTGTCGATGTATTGGCCGGCGTACGTTACATGAAGCTGCAGGAAAACCTCGATTACATGGCAGGTAACACAGGGCAGCCACTGCCAGGCCTTGCTGGCGCATCTCCTTATGGCATGTACAGCACACGAACCGAGAATGACCTGATCGGCTTGCAGGTCGGTGGCGATTTACGTTATCGGCTCACTTCAGGTTGGAGCCTGATGGGTCGCGGCCGTGGCGGCTTGATGGTGAATTCCGCATCGCAGCGCAGCAACATCTCGGGTGCTATGATCGCTACTGCTTTGCCGCTGAATGAAAGCAGCGGAGCCAGTGGTGTTGGGTTTGCCAGCCTGTTTGAATTTGGCATTCACACCAACTATCAGCTGTCTTCCAACGTATCTTTGATGGTCGGTTATCAGGGTCTGTTCCTGAGCGATCTTTCCACAGCATCACGCCAATATATGTGGAACAACGAACTCACCAGTCGCCAGTTGGATCGTAACGGGAGCCTGTTTTTCTTTGGGCCTGCTGCAGGCATCGAATGGCGCTGGTAGCCGCTATAGCATCTTGAGATATTCAATCAGTGCTTTACGTTCTTCATCAGTGAGCTTATCACCGTAGGTATGCCCCTGATTGCCTCGGCCAGGCTGCGTGGTGTCGTATACTTTACGTTTTTCCAGTGGATGTGTTGAGGCATCAGGCTCCTTTTCAAGAAGTGTTATTTTCCAGCCAACGCGAACATGATCATAGTCGGCATCTTCAGTCTGGTAGCTGCGTGTAAAACGATTGGGACGGGTTGGTGAATTCAACAGGTGCTCTAAAGTGGGTATACTGCCGTTGTGTAGATAGGGTGCTGTAGCCCAGATACCATCCAGAGGCGGAGCCACGTAACCTCGACGGTTGCTGGTGGATAGCTTGTGGCCTTCCGTGTCGTATTCATCTGCGAACCAGGTTTTGTCATAATGTTCCTTGGCTTTATCACTGATGCCGAGAGCTCGCGTTGGATCAGTGCCGATGTCGTCCAGTTCAATGAGCTTGTTCGGATAGGTCCAGTTGTCTCCATACGTGCCGTGGCATTGTGAGCAGTTCGTGGTGAAGATGCGCTTACCCTGCGCTGCCAGAGAGGGATCAATTTTACCAGGGTAGGGCGGAGGCGTAATGG
Organism: Planctomycetia bacterium; assembly: GCA_016795155.1. Classification (NCBI taxonomy): domain Bacteria; kingdom Pseudomonadati; phylum Planctomycetota; class Planctomycetia; species Planctomycetia bacterium. The sequence goes on from JAEUIE010000036.1 coordinate 30,076, forward strand.
TTTTGAGGAACGCTTGAATGTCACGGAAAGCTGTTTCATTTGCTTTGATCATCGAAGGGAGGTAGAACGGGCTAAGGGTGAACTGCATCAGGGTGCGAACACTGCGAACATCGTGGCTGCCATTGTAATAGAGCCTGGTTTTCTTTTTGATGTGCCACCAGGGCGGTGTATCTTCACAGAGATCGGCACGCAGTTCCAGGTTGAGTGGTGAGGAACGCAAACTTAAATCGGGATTGCGAATGCTGAAGAGATAGACAGCCATAGCTCCGGCTTCGACGGTGCCACGTACCTGGGTAAATGGAAACAGTATGGGACGCAAGTCGTTTTTGTCAGAACGCAAGCCTGCGAGTTCGGTAAAGAGGCCTTCAATTTCGAGGGAACTGTTGCCCAACCCGATGTAACTCTTCCCCATGATGCTGCCACCATGGCACAGCATGCAATCTGCAGTGATGCCCCGTGTCAGTCCCAGCATGGAAGTGCTTCGCAGACCCATCGGTAGGCCATCGTTCTCATAAGGTGCCGTGTGCAGGCCATAACGCTGGCGAAATGTATCATCGTACTGGTCTGGTTTGCTCGTTATATTCCAACGTTTCCATGCGTTGTCATAGGCTGAACGTGACCAGATAGCCGGGACAAAAGCCTTGGTTGTCAGGAGTTCGTAGCCGCGCTTGGCGGAAGGTTCAGCCTTGGCCTTTGGTCCAGGCTCTTTGTCGGACGCAAACGCCGTGTTTGCCAGAAGTAGTAATGCAGCAACTGCCAGTTGGATTCGGCTTGGATAGATGCGAAACAAGGAATCACCTTCTTCCAGCTTGTTGAACTGCCAGTAGACTCATGCTTGGTACAATTATTTCATCAGTTTATACGTTTTCAGGATAGTGCGGATGCAGTATTTCCCCGACAGAAAATCTTTTGAGCGATTGGCCCAGGGTCAGACCATGGTGCCTGTCTACCGGCAACTCCTGGGTGATACGCTCACACCGGTGACAGCTTTCTACCTGATGCAAGGCGAAGAGCGTTCATTTTTATTTGAAAGCGTGGTGGGCGGCGAAAAGATTGGCCGCTTCAGTTTTCTGGGGTCCGACCCGTTCATGACGATGGAGGCTTGGGGCAACAAGGTAGTAGTCAAGGAAGGAAACCAGGTTCTTTTCTCAGGGGACCATGCAGACCCTTTGAAATACCTGGAAGATATTTCAATGCGGTTTCGTGCTCCACGAGTGCCCGGTTTGCCTCGATTCACAGGCGGTGCAGTTGGCTATGCTGGCTACGATACCGTTCGCTACACCGAACATTTGCCCAACATGCCGAAGGATGACAGGGCCTTGCCTGATTTGTCGTTCGCCTGGTACGATCAGATGATCATTTTCGATCACATCAACAAGACGCTGGCAGCAGTGGCACATGCCCACATTTCACCCGATATCAGTCTGGAACTTTCGTACGAGCTGGCATGCAAAAAGGTAGATGCCCTGGTGCAGAGGTTGCAGCAGCCAGGATTGGTACTGCCTTTGGCTGATGTAGCAGCCCAGGGAATCGTCAGAAAAACGTGGGCGAGCAATTTCGCTCCTGGTGCTTTTGAATCCGCAGTAAAGCGTTGCCAGGAATACATCAAGGCGGGTGATGTGTTTCAAGTAGTGTTGAGTCAGCGTTTGCAGGCAGCAACCCGTGCCAATGCTTTTGACATCTATCGCACGCTGCGTGTTGTGAATCCCAGTCCGTTCATGTTTTACCTGCAATGTGGAGAGGTAATCCTGGTGGGCAGTTCGCCGGAAATTCTTGTTCGTGTGGAAGATCAGACCGTGACGCTGCGACCCCTGGCTGGAACCCGTCGCAGGGGAGCAACCGATGCGGAAGATAAAGCCTTGGCTGAAGAACTGCTGTCTGATCCCAAGGAACGTGCAGAACATGTCATGCTGGTTGATCTGGGTCGGAATGACGTTGGCCGCGTGGCTGAGTTCGGCTCGGTAACCTTGCCTGAATTGCTCACGGTAGAACGTTACAGTCATGTGATGCATTTGAGCAGCACGGTACAGGGGAAACTGGACAGCAACCAGACACCACTGGCAGCACTTCGGGCTGCGCTACCTGCAGGTACACTTTCCGGAGCGCCAAAGGTGCGTGCCATGGAAATTATTGATGAACTGGAACCTTGTAAACGAGGGCCGTACGGCGGAGCAGTCGGGTATCTCGATTTCAGCGGAAATCTGGATACCTGCATCGCATTAAGAACCATTGTCCTTCATCAAGATGTTGCCTATGTGCAGGCAGGAGCTGGCATCGTTTATGACAGTGTGCCTGCCGATGAATATCAGGAGACCATGAACAAAGCCATGGGCCTGCTCCGGGCAATTGAGATGGCTGAACAGAAAAAGGATTAATGCCAGTTCGCTTAATCGTCTACCTTGTGTTCCTCGTGTGCGTGCTTTTCGATTTCAGGCGGGTGCAACTGGTGGATGAGCCGTTTGTAAACAAAGCGGCCTGCACTGAAAATGATGAATGCCAGAAATGCAGAAGCGTACACCCTGCCCCATCGCCAATCCTGAAAAGTTTCGCCCATGAAGCCACTCATATAGGGACGACCAGTCCAGATGATCACCAGACAGGCGATGCAGCCAAGAATCACCAGAAAGCACAAAAAAGTTGGCAGGTGCCAAAGGGTATAATCAACACCAGTTTGAGGATGCACTACTCGCGTGCCGTGCCGTTCACGAGTCTGCATGTTGTACCCGCAATTCAGGCAGACAATCTGTCCATCTTCCATATCAACCGCGCAAAAGGCACACCGAAGCTGGTCGTCGGGTCGTTCAATGCCGTAAGCCTGGGCCGGTGCCCATTCATCGTTGGAACCTGCCGCTGATTTCACGGGTGCAGTTTGCGGTACAGGTTTCTTAACCGTCAGGGTCGCTTCACAGCCCCGGCAACGGATACGTTTACCAGCCAGGACTTCAGGCACCTGCATGACTTTTTTACATTGGCCACAGGTTAAGGTGATAGTTCCTGCCATGTGTCTCTTCGCAATGGTGAAATTATGGTATAGTGAAACAGGGAATATGAATGATACAACATAGCCGACACAACAGCTAATATCATTCTATCGATCAGACACATTAAACCTCAATATGCTACTCAATGATAATGAATAATACCAAGCCTGACGGGTTGCTGATCAGTATTGCTACGTATAACGAGCGGGAAAATCTGGAAACGCTGCTGGCAGGAATCTGGAACCATGTTCCACATGCAAATGTCTTAATCGTTGATGATCATTCACCAGATGGTACAGGTGAATTGGCGGACAAACTGGCTCGTTCCGAATCACGACTGAAAGTGAAACATCGCACTGGCAAGCTGGGCCTGGGTTCAGCCATCCTGGCTGGTATGCAATATGCAGTTGATAATGGCTATGAACGATTTGTCAGCATGGATGCCGATTTAAGTCATGATCCGAAGTATCTGCCAGCTTTAACAACACTGCCTGCTGGTTGTGATGTCATGATTGGTTCACGTTACATCCCCGGCGGCGGAGTAGAGAATTGGCCCATGCAGCGTTGGGTTATCAGCCGTTCGGTCAATGTGCTGACCCGGGTGTTGTTGAGCATTCCTGCCCGTGATGCCAGTGGCGGATTTCGCTGCTATCGCACAGCCTTGCTGCGAAAGATAAATTTGAATGGCATGTGGTCGAAAGGCTATTCCTTCCAGGAAGAGATGTTGTTTCGCTGCATTCATGCCGGCGGGCGAGTCAAGGAGACACCTATCGTCTTTGCAGATCGCCGAGTCGGAGCTTCGAAAGCCAATGTGAAAGAAATGGCACGCTCGTTGGGTGTACTCTTTCAGTTGAGTGCAGCGGCTAACCTGACACCAGACCTGTTGCGTTAACGGATCAATCCTTCCATAAACTTGCAGACTCTTTTCTTTTGCGTGGTGAACGCTTTCTTGCAGTGTGTGGAGTAGCAGGGGCGCTCATGGTGGGTTCCGGTGCGCCTTCGAGTGGGCTTCCAGGTTTAGCCAGCGATAAACGCTTAATTCCCTGTTTGACATACTCAGGCGAGATTTCAAACCCGATATATCGTCGCTTGAGTTTTTTGGCAACGGCCAGCGTGGTGGCACTTCCTGAGAATGGATCGAGGACTACCTCGTTCTCTTCTGAACAGAGTCGGATGATTCGTCCCAGCAATTGTTCAGGCATCTGGCAGCCATGAAATCCTGCACGTTCGGTAAATGTCCCGGCAACTCGCGGGAAATAACAGGTATCTTCCAGAGGTGTAAAGCAGTCCTGTAAATCCTGTGGCCTGAGTATCCACGTATCATCGGGTAATCTGCCCTGCGGATTCGCACGGGCATCGTTGTAGACCAGTTGCCTGGCAGAAGGTACACGGTTTTCCAGTGCGTCTGCACGAAAGGTAAATGACTTGGGATCCTTCACCAGGTGAAACAGATGTGCATGGGAGCGGCTGAATTTGTTCTTACAGTTGACGCCAAACGTGTAGTACCAGATCACCCAGCTTCGACAATGAAAACCGATTTTCTGGCTCAGAATTTTCAATTCAGCGGCATACTCGTCACCAATGGCCAGCCAGAACGTTCCCGTTGGCTTGAGAACTCGATGAACATTGCTGATCCATTGCCGTGACCAATTCAGGTACTCGTCATCTTCCTGCTGATCGTGGTAAATATCGTAATCATAACCAATGTTAAAGGGTGGATCGGCGAAGACCAGATCTACGCTGCCGGCCTGCAATTTCTGCATGCCTTCGATGCAATCGAGTTGATGAATCGTGTTCCATTCCAAAGTTGATGCGGGCATACAGGCTCATCCATGACGATGGTGATTTCTGCATTCTATAAAACGCGGCATGCGTTGATTCTCCTGCATAAGATACCACCAATGTAAACTGAGGAACAGAAAATCCATGTCAAAACCTGCGGTGGTCTTATTGAGTGGCGGACTGGATAGCGCCACGGTGCTGGCGATTGCCAAAAGCCAGGGTTATGTATGCCATGCCATCAGTTTTGATTATGGGCAAAGACACCGTGTGGAACTGCAGGCTGCCAGCCGTATTGCACAATCTTTGAAGGTGGCCAGTCATCGCATCATTGAAGTCAATATGCGGGCCATTGGTGGCTCGGCATTAACGGATGATATCGCAGTGCCAGTTGACCGCGATGATGCAGCCATGTCGCATTCTATCCCGATCACCTATGTACCAGCACGAAACACCATCTTTCTGTCGCTGGCACTTGGCCTGGCAGAAGTAGTTATTGCGTTTGATATCTTTGTTGGGGTCAATGCTGTCGATTACAGTGGCTACCCCGATTGCCGTCAGGAATACCTGAATGCTTTTCAGCATCTGGCGAATCTGGCAACCAAGGCAGGCGTCGAAAATCGTGGACGATTCCAGATTCATGCACCGCTGGTCAAGATGTCGAAAGCTGACATCATCAGAACCGGAACTGAACTGAAGTTGGATTACCGAGTCACTATTAGTTGCTACCAGGCCGATGAATACGGCCTGGCATGTGGTCACTGTGACAGTTGCCAGCTTCGGCGCAAAGGATTTGAGGAAGCTGGCTTGCCTGATGCTACTCGATATCGGGATCAAGCTTAGGTATCCATCGTCGATAGAGGACAATACCAAGTACCAGCACTGTAATGCCAATCATAATCCAGACATGCGGTTCGGGCACAGCAATCAGGCGAAGAACCGTGCCGGTGCCCAGGTTCATGAAATACATGGCTCCATCCGGACCACGCTGGATATCGGTGATGACGCTGAAACCTGTTCCGAACACAAATTGATTTACTTCTGTAGCGTTATCAGCGACCAGATCGCTGACTCCTGTCAAACCAGTAAGATCAAAAGCAGATCGTAGAGGATCCAATCGGAAACGATAAATTCGGCCTGTGTTGTTGTCTCCCACCAGCACCATGTTATCGTAGGGCGTTCCCCACTGTGATCCATGAAGAAAAGTCAGCGAGGTAATCCCGACGGGGGACAGCCAGGAGAATTGAGGATCAACATAATTGTCAGCATTGGTAACATCGTTGCCTGGCCCGGGCGGATCACGCAGGTTGATTAAGTTTGGCAGTTCTGAAGCGGTGCGGCTGCCAGGCCCCATGATGCGGTTCCATCCGCCATTCATGCCAACAGTTAGCCGGTTGATTTCGTCGTATTGTGAAGGGCCATTGTCGGTGAACCAAATACTGCCATTGGCTGGATCAACGGTCAAACCGAAACTGTTGCGGACACCATAAGCTACCCAGGGATGAAAACCGGTGTTGGCGTTGGCTGGTGCATTGTTACGAAAAGGATTGGTGGCAAAGGGATCGCCAGTAAGATTGCCACTGCTATCAACCAGAATGGTGTTGTACCGAAAAATACCACCCGCCTGAGATGAGGTATTGCCAACGCCTCGGTTTTGTTCCGCACGGCTGCGATTTAGATCGCCGGTGGTGCCATAGAGAAAACCATCCTGGCCGAACTTCATCGGGCCGCCATTGTGATTCGGGCCGTTCGCTTGTGTTCCATCAGACGGGAATGACATCAACGGCACTTCATTGGTGAAAGATGTTCCATTCCAGGTAAAGCGGGAGACACGGTTTTCGCTCCAATCGCCTGAAGCCTGTCGGCTGTACTGGATGTAGCCATAAGGCCGCCCGCTGTTGAATTGTGGATCAAGCGTTATGCCGATGATGCCCCGCTCACTGCTGGAGTTGACCGGCAAGGTAAGTACGGTGGAGGTGACTCCTGATTGCCAGCGTCGAACCAGCCCGCTCGCTTTTTCAATGACAAAGAAGTCACTGGGGCTGTTGCCGAGAAACGCCATTCCCGTAGGCTGCGAGAAACCGGTAGCGAAAGTTTGAATATTGATATTCGGATCAGTTACCGATTGAGCCAGCAGCGATAACGGGAAGAGGAACAGGCTAGCCGCCAGCAGGAAACGCTGGCAACGGGATATGTACATGATGTCCCCGTCTTTCCAATCAACGAGGTGGGCGCTGGCAAAGCAAATTGATGTTTCTAGGATATGTCAGCGATGATGGCATATCAAATGAAAAAGGGGTCCAACCAAGCAGCAAAGGCCGAGTTGCATAGCAACTCGGCCTTCGACTGTAGACAAGCCCAACCGTGAAGCGCGTCAAACAGGGCCGACCCAAGCACCACCACTGTTTACGCTCTATGCTTCGCCCGCAAAGGCTGCCAAGCCACTTCCCGCAAAGCGCTTGACACCAGTGGGCCAGGCAAGGTGAACATCCACCGGCCCGGCCTGATGCCGCTCCCCCCGGCGAATGTGGCTGGTGAGATAACCTCTGCAGTATCCATGTCAAGGGCAATACAGGCAAATTATCCAGTTATCCTGTAAAGATTATTAGCCGTCAAATATTCCTGAACCAAAATCCTGGGAAACCTCATGCTGACCAAAATCTGTTATTTTCTCGATGGATTTCACTGTTTCTTGAGGTTTCAGTTGCTGAATGGCATCATCTGTACTGTCAGGATCGACAGATCGGCAGGCAGCAGTTAACTGGTCACTGATTTCATCCATTTCCTTTTGCCAGTCTTCAGTGGTGAATCCAGTCGGGGTAAGTTGCCTGAATTCACCACACAAGAGAACCAGCCTGAGGAAATGACGGAACAGGATACCTTCCTGCTTCGCCAGATCTTTACTCGAAATATATTTAGTAAAGTTTCCTTTGAACTCGAGCAACTCGCCTGCTGCCCAGACAGACTGCACTTCCAGGTCAGCGATCTCTGGATATTTCACTTCGAACAACAGTTTCATCTTCTCCGCCAGACTCAACGGGAATTCTTCATCCTCGTCGTCTTCTTCCTCATCATCGCTGGGCGCTTTAGGTGCAGCCATCAGTCCCCGTTCCACCAGTTGCGGATCAACGTGATGAGCCAGTGGGCCGGGAGGCATCTTGTCAGGCCAGGGAACTCTGACATAGCGTAACATGGGTCGGGGTAATTCCAGAACACTTTCGAGCAGTTGAATGCGTTCAGCACGATCTGCCATGCCAAGGAAATCCATCAGGTACACGCCGTAGAGCGGATGGATGGCACGGAAGGCTAGTAGTTTATCGAGCAATTCCGTGGGATGAGCCAGCTCAGGCTGATAGGTACTGCTCGTATCGATAATGGATGCCTCACTGATCTGTACTGATTCGCCTTCTTTCTGTTCGGGTTTCGGTTCAGGAGGCGGAGGCTCCAGTTTGATAAAGTTGCCTCGGTGCAGGGTGATCAACATGCGGATCAGTGTTTTTTCGCCAGCGACGATGCGAGGCTCATCGAGCAGACGTTTGCGAATGACGGTTCTCAGTCGGCTGATTTCGGGCGAAGCTTTCAGCAGATAGGCCAGCACTCGCCAGGGCAGGGGGCCTTTACTGTAGAGCTTACCCGGCGGTGCTTCCTGTAACTGCTTGAATTGTGCTTCTGACCAGTAAGTTTGATTGGCACGCCTGTCGGGTTTCTTCCGTTTCAGATCTTTCCTCGCTTTGATCAATCCAGGGTCACGGGTGTCTTCGGGAATGGAATCATATTTTCGTTTCCAACGCAGCAGTTTGACATCATCTTCATGGGCCAGGGCATAGACATGTCCCTCGGTATCGAACTGCGGACGGCCAGCCCTACCAAAAATCTGGTGAGCAGTGGATGGGTCGATGAGCTTCTGCTTGCCAAACGGCCCTTTGACAAGGGAAGATAAAACTACTGAACGGGCAGGTAAATTGATGCCCGCGCCCAGTGTTTCAGTGCAGACTACTACAGCGAGCAGCTTCTTGACAAAGAGATCTTCGACAACGCGTCGGTATTTGGGCAACAGACCCGCATGATGGACGCCAACTCCCCTGCCCAGCATCTGTTTCAGTTTGGGGCCTATGCCTTCTTTCCACTCGAGTTTATTGCATTTGGCCAGCAGTTCCTGTCTGACTGCAGAATCGACCAGTGGCAGGCCCTTGAGTTGCTCTGCCACACTCCAGCATTCATCACGGTTGAAGCAGAAAACCAATGCAGGCATCTTGCGTTGCGTGGTGTCTCCCTCAGCCATCAGTGTCAGTTGTTCGCCGAGGAGTTCATCAGGCACCCAGTGATAGGAGAGGGGGACTTTGCGCTCTCGACCTTCCACCAGTTCTACTTTCCGGTGATGATGCAGATCAAGCCAGTTGATGAATTCCCGAGCATTGCCAACCGTTGCGGAGAGTAAGAGCAGCCTGACATGGGCTGGTAGAAGCGATAGCGAGATTTCCCAGACAATGCCTCGCTCCGGATCAGCAAAGCTGTGGAATTCATCCATGACAACGGCAGAGACCTGGCTGAACTCGAATTGATCTGGGGCCAACAATCGATTGAGCAGGATTTCCGCAACCACAATGAGGATGCGTGCCTGGGGATTGATTTGCCTGTTGCCAGTAACCAATCCGACATCTTCGGCTTGGAAACCCCACTTAATGGCAGCAGTCTGCATCTCGCTGAATTTCTGTTCGGTCAATGCAATGAGCGGCGTGGTGTAGTAAGCCCGTGTGCCAGCATGCAGTGCTTCAAATAGTGCTGCCTGGGCAATCAGTGTTTTGCCGGTACCGGTGGGTGCGCAAACGAGTACGCCTTGTTCAGCAGTGAACCAGGCCAGCAGTGCTTCCTCTTGGACCGGATACGGCGTGTAGGGGAGTTGTTCCAGATACTTTGAAGCCAGTTCGTCGCGTGTTAGCAAGTTACACACCGTGGGGAAGATCAACTTTCTTATGATAGCAGTTCACGTGCGAAACTCAGCTTGACAGCCCTAGAGGCTTGCGTCATAAATAGTGTCATGGAATAGTCTTGGAGTTCAATGCAAGGCGATTTCATCAGGAATCAGGATGGTTCCGGGTATCTGCTGAAAGGAGTCAGTCATGCGATTCAAGGCATTGGCATCGTTGGTTGCAGGCATCACTTTTACCTTGGGACACATTTACGCCGATACAATTCCTGCCATCGTCTTCACCGATTCATTCACCCATGAAACAACCAATTACAATCCAGGCGGCAATCCCTGGGGCACGCTGAATTTCAACAGCTTCCAGAACTGGAATGTGACGCGCGGTTCGGTTGACTTCAAAAACGTGAACGGTGTTTTTCCGAGCTTATGGTACAACAACCCCAGCGCTCCCTTCAGCCCATCATTCAGCTTTATCGATCTGGATGGCACCACTAATCAATCTGGGCAGATTACCAGCAAGACGCCATTCAACCTGGCTCCAGGCAACTACAAACTGTCGTTCGATCTGGCAGGCAACATGGGGCGTGGACCCAATAACAGCGATGGCGTGACAGTCAGGCTCGATGGTCTGGGCATTTCTCAACACTATGAGTTGCCCTGGAATCAGGACTTCACCACGCACGAAATTGACTTTACTGTTACTACTCCAACGACAACTGAAATCAGCTTTGCTAACGAAAGTGATGATCCTTCGACATTGAACGATAATCTTGGCCCCATGCTGGCAAACATCAATCTGCAAAATCTCACTGGTGGTGTTGCCAATGTGCCCGAACCCGGAACGATTGTCATTGGCATCGGGTTGATTTGCGGCATCTATCTGGCACGCCGATTCCAAAGAAAACACAAGGCAGCGATCACAGTGTAATTGGAATCAACGAGTTGAAGCGAACACTCCTTGCGATTGCGAGGAGTGTTTTGCATTTACGAGGCTTCTGCCATCTGGCCTGATTTCATGGCTTCCCATTGTTCGTGTTTCACCAGAACTTCACGGGCATTGGAGCCGTTATAGGGGCCAACGAATCCATCTTCCGCCATGAAGTCAATCAGCCTGGCACCACGCCCATAGCCAATGCCCAGAGCGCGTTGCAACAGCGATACTGAGCCTCGCTGTTCACGAATCACCAGTTCAACAGCTTCGGGATAGAGTTCGTCGCGTTCTCGGAGTTGTTCCATCAGATCGCTGGAACCACCTTCGCCGCTGCCCATTCGTTTCTTGCCTGCAGTGCTGAGTTGAATCAGTTCACGAGCGTAAGCAGGCTGGTCAGTCTCAAGGTAACTGACAACATGGGCAATGTCCCTGTCGCTGGCATAGGTTCCCTGGCCTCGGACAATAGTGCTGGTGCCTGGCTGCAGGAAAAGCATGTCCCCCTTGCCCAGCAGTTTTTCAGCGCCCATTTCATCGAGTACCACACGGCTATCCGTTCGGCTGGCTACCTGGAAACAGATACGGGCAGGCAAGTTCGATTTGATCAGGCCTGTGACCACGTCTACTGTCGGCTTCTGCGTTGCGATTACCAGGTGAATACCTGCGGCACGCGACTTTTGTGCCAGTCGGATGATGTGCCCTTCCACTTCCTTGCGGTTCTGCATCATCAGATCAGCAAATTCATCGATGAACAACACAATGTAAGGCATGCGTTCAGGGATGCGTGCCTTCTCATCATCATCGACCGGTTTGACACGCTTGTAGATTTCTTCGGGTGTCAGTTCGTTGTAAGCGGCAATGCTGCGTACCTTGGCCCGCATCAGAATTTCGTAGCGTTCATCCATCTTGTCAACGGCCCAGGAAAGAATGGCTTCTGCCTTCTTCATGTTGTTGACAACCGGGTGCATCAGGTGTGGCACTTTGCCATACTCGCTCATTTCAAGCATCTTCGGATCGATCATGATCATGCGGACTTGATCAGGCCGACGAGTCATCAGCATGCTGAGCACAATGGTATTCATACACACGCTTTTGCCGGTACCCGTGCGGCCGGCAATCAGCAAGTGAGGCATTTCAGCCAGGTCGTAGACTAGCGGTTGACCTTCGGTATCGCGACCAAGGAACAGTGGTATCTTGTATTTGCTCAGTTTGTTGCCAGCTGTCATGATCACTTCACGCAGTTTGACAACGGAACGTACTTCATTGGGAATTTCAATGCCAACGGTGTCTTTGTTGGGAAGCGGGGCTACCACACGCACGGAAGCCACCTTGAGCTTGAGTGCAAGATCATCAGCCAGGCTGGTAACTCGGCTCAGACGTAAGCCAGTTTCCAATGCGATTTCAAACTGGGTAATGACAGGGCCGGTGTTAATGCCTACTACGCGAACGTTGATACCGAAATCAGAGAACACCTGTTCCAGCTTGGCTGCCCGGTCACGCAGTCTCTGTTCATGTTCCGGCTGGTGATAGGGTGGTGCTTCGGGTTCTTCCAGTACATTCAGAGGAGGCAGTTGATATTCGCCTTCCTGCTTCCAGACTTCATCGGATGCGTGTTCAGAAAGAGGTTTGTTTTCTGGTGTCTCCGGACTGGAGTTAAATTTCTTGATAAAGGGCATATCTTTCAGTGGGAGCGTTGGTAGGGCTGCCTGCTCATTCGTTTCAGTGACATCGGTTTCTTCCTCATCAGTGGTCACGATTTTCAATGCAGGGTTTGCCTTGGCTTTGCCTGTTTTTCGAGGCTGATCCGGGTGTCTGATGGGGATGGTATCTGGTAATGCTTCCTTGCCTGCCAGTGATGCAGGCTTCATAGGACGAGTGCTGATGCTCATGGGGGTAATCTGTTTTCGTGACGCAAACCAGGCAATGGATTTGCGCATGAAACTCCACGTTAGAGGCCAGCACCAGTCGAAAATCAGTGCCGTTCCGAGAACAAATACTCCAATGGTTGCAGATAAGACAAGGTTGCTGGAGGTTGAAGTGGGGATGATCTGGAACAGTGACTCGCCCAGAATTCCTCCAGAACCACTCAGAGGATACCACTGCTGGCTTAATGGCCACTGAAACAGGTGTGCCAGTAACGCAGTACTCGGAATCAGTAGCTGGGCGCCAGTAATGCGAATCAGCCAGGAACTCTTCACTTTTCGCAAAAGCATGAACATGGCAACGAGATACCACGCTGCAAGCAGAGGCAATACCGACCATCCAAAGTAATGGTAAGCCTGAGCTGCGAACCATGCTCCTGGATAGGACAGCAGATTGTGTGGAGTCGGATGAACAGGTATGGCGAGTGGAAGGACCGGGTCTTGTGGATTGAAGCTGGCAATGGAGAGCACAGCTCCCATCCATACGATGAGCAGCAAGGCTCCTGCCAGTTCCATCAGATAGCGACGAGTAACTTTCATGCTTGGTCGTTCCCCCTGTCATTTACTTGTGCTGAGTAAATAACAGACCACCAGGAATGTCCGAGAATTTCCCACTCTTGTATTCGACCATGTTCCCGGCACAATGAGAGGCTAGGGCACCTGTTTTTGTTCAAGTTATTCGATGATGAAGCCGACAAGACCGATCCTGCATGTAGCACTGGTAGAACCGGATATTGCACCCAATGTCGGAACCATTGCAAGACTCTGCGCCGCTACGGATGTCAGACTTCACCTGATTGGCAGACTCGGGTTCAGATTAACAGATAAGGCACTCCGCCGAGCCGGTCTGGATTACTGGCAGCATGTTGATCTGGAGCAACATGTTGATTGGGATTCATTCAGAGATCGCTATGCATCGCTTCGCTGCTTTGCACTGAGTGCTCATGCCAGCAGTAGGTACACCGATGTTCAGTATCAGCCTGCAGACTGTCTGGTTTTTGGCAGTGAATCACAGGGTTTGCCAGAGAGGCTGCTGTCAGGTGAACAATCGATTCCCAGTTGCACCATACCAATGCCCAGTGGAAAAGTGCGATGTTTGAATGTAGCAGTCAGTGTTGGAATCGTACTCTTCGAAGCATTGCGACAAATACGTCAAGATAGGTAGATTTTTCCGGTTGTGATGATTACGAAGAGTTGAGGTATTTCTCGGTAATTTGCAGGAACTGCAAACTTGAGTGAAGTTGAGAAGGCTAGAGCAGGTTCGTGGAATGGACGATAGCTTTCAGGGATACCCTGGTTCGATGACCACCATTCATGCCACCCGCAGTTTTTTCAACAACCTCGATCTCTGAACTCGAAAGTTTCATGGTTGAAACGTTGTGCAACCACGAAAAGCTGGATGTACAGCAAGCCATGGTCAAGCGAAGTCTGATCCGGACAGGCAGTTCGCCCGTAGGCCTGGTGGTGCGATTGCAGGGGCCACGTCTAATGCGCTCACACGCAATTTGGGCTGAGCGTGAAAGCCGTATTCTCTTCTATGATTCGGCAGGTCATCGTTTTGCAATAGTAAGACTGGCCGAGATGCCCGACCTGGTTTCAAACATTATTGTCTGAACAATAGTTGTTACGATGAATCTCAGAGTAACATCTGGTACGACAGCGGTTGCTGATTTTCTGGTAAGATGGATAAAGTTCGCTTGACCAGATAAGGTTAGGTGTTCACAATTGCATCAGGTGGAAAAAATCCATTCGTCCACGTATAGATTACGTGAACAGCGTGGCAGGATGCCGTTGTAATAACCAAGCCCTTCTGAATGGGTGTTAATAATGCGGTATTACTGGATCCTGGGTGCATTCGTTGCACTGATGATAACTCCGGAAATGACCTGGGCGCAGCCTGCACGTCAAATGCCGGGTACACGTCCCTTCTTGCCTAGCACTCCACCAAATAATTTTCCTCCAGCGAATTCTCGCGTTCGTGCAGCTCCCAGTGCAACGGGTCAGGAATCTACCGATTTCTATACCAAGAATGGGTATCCCAAGGTTCTTGGAGATGCAGTTGAGCAAGGCAATGCACAGGGCCAAGCTGGTGGTGCAGCGGGTGGTGGTCTTGCCGGCGGTGGTGGCGGATTAGCTGGCGGCGGATTAGGCGGCGGTGTTGGTGGCGGATTAGCTGGCGGCGGTGGCGGAGGTGCCATTGGTTTTCGTTCGTTCCAAACCAATACCACACTATCTCCCAGTGGTTTGACTGGTGGAGGATTTTCGGGGGTAGTTCCCAAGGGCTTTGGGTTTGGTGGTGCACCTGCACATTTTAATCAATCTTGGTTTGCACCCATGCATGGTGTGACGGTACCATAATAGAACACGACAAGCTGAGCCTTACGAGGTGTAACATGAATCGTTATCGCAATCTGATCATTCTGGCATTGGGTGTTGCATGGCTGCTACCTGATCAAACGCAGGCACAGCCAGCAAGACAGATGCCTGGCACTCGACCATTTCTACCTTCTACTCCACCCAATAATTTCCCTCCAGCCAATTCGCGAGTTCGAACTGCTCCGAGCCAGATAGGATTGGAATCAACCGATTTCTATCCGAAAAACGGTTACCCTAAGGTTCTTGGTGATGCTGTTGAACAAGGCAATGCACAGGGGCAAGCTGGCGGTGCTGGCGGTGCATCCAATGCTGGTGTGGGTGGGGGTAATGCATCGCAAGGTAATTCCAGCGGTTTCCAGGGAAACACGGGCAATAATATCGGCATGAATGGTAGTACCGTGCTGGGTAATCTTTTTGGCGGATTTCAAAACATCACTGGTGGGGTTGGGTACAATCAGGGAGGTTTTGATCCTGCGCGGAGCGGAGTTGGTCTGACTGGTGGTGGCTTTACTGGCATGGTTCCCAAGGGATTTGGCTTCGGTGGAACTCCGAATCTGGACCGTTCATGGACTTCCCCACTCAATGGCGGCACCAATCGCTAACGAGCATTTCCGAAACACAACAACCCACTGGTGTTCCAGTGGGTTGTTTCATTTGCGGTTATGAGAGTTAGTTGTCCTGGTTTTTGCGAACGACAAACAGTACGGCTACGAGGCCGACCAGCACCAGTACAAGGATTCCCATGTAGATCCAAAAATTGTCCTGAATCCAATCCATCTTCGTAAGCTCCTGGTGAAGTAACCTCGTAACGAGGCAGACAGGTAATAGGCCAAGCATGATCTTTCATGCCACGCCTATTTGTTACAGGAAGATCAATCGAAAAGCAAGCAATAAAGCTTCAAATCAGGTAGAAAAAACATCTGGCAGGTTCAAATCTTCCAGCGAATGCTGCGAGTGAAAACAGACGTTACTGATTCTGCTGAGATGCCCGTAAAAGCCTGTCGCGAATTGCCATCCATTCCACACTGTCCGGGGGCAAAGTAACAATGATGCGGTGTGGACTGAGCAGGTCCAGCGTGTGCAGGGTTGCATAAAACTTATGAGAATAAGTGATCGGTTCTGGGGGTAAAGGCATCACAATCACCTTAGTTGAAGGTGCAAAGGCATCTCGGTTACCCAATGGTACCCAGCCGATACGGTGACCTTCCCGGATCAATTCTTCTACACGAATTCTACCTTCATCGTTATTCTCTGTCAGTTCCAAGGGTGTGTAGGGGGAATAATGCTTTTCAAGCAGTCCTGGTGAAAGTTGAGGCTGTTCAGGCGAAACGACAAGGGGTTGGTAACGATCAACTGGTTTGCCTAAGATCTGTTCAATTACCTGAACGCCAATAAAGCCTGGTCGAAGAAGTCGCGGTTTCGCTTCTGTCAGGTCGATGACTGTCGATTCAATTCCACGGGTGGTTGGCCCGCCATCGAGAACCAGTGGCAATCGTCCCTCCAGATCACGAAGCACGTGTTTCGCTTCAGTGGGAGATAACCGGCTGGAGCGATTGGCACTCGGGGCAGCAATGGGAAGTTCAACCGCATGTAGCAGGGCTTGTGCGACAGGGTGTGCAGGCACACGAACCGCAACCGTGGGGCCTCCGCCAGTTACTGTTGCAGGCACACATGATTTTTTTGGAAGTACCAGCGTCATGGGGCCGGGCCAGAAACGGTCAGCTAATCGGGCAGCATCTTCGGGCCAGGTTTGTGCCACTTGATGAACTGCCTCCGCATGGGAAACGTGTACGATCAGTGGATTCTTGGCAGGCCTGCCTTTGGCATTGAAAATGCCTTGAGCTGCTTCAGCATCGAGGGCGTTGGCACCGATGCCATACACGGTTTCAGTGGGGAAAGCAACCAGCCCGCCTTTGCGCAGGATTTCTACTGCTTTCTGAATGATCTCAGGTTCAGGATGATCGGGATTAACTGCAAGGACTTGGGTCTGCATAGCGTTCATTGTAGGAATTGGAAGCAGGTGCAAGCAAATGCCAGCAGAGTTCTTATGCATATCATAGCTCCAGAAGCAGGAGCGTGCACATGGTAGATCTATCTCAGTTGCGACAGGAATATGGCAAACTTGGTTTGTCGGAAGCAGATGCGAACACAGATCCCATCGAGCAGTTTCAGAACTGGTTTCACGAAGCAGTTGCTGATAACCTGGTCGAACCCCATGCCATGGTGCTGTCAACGGTATCACCGGAAAGTAAGCCTTCGTCCCGGGTAGTTCTGCTTCGCCACGTTTCACACGAAGGATTTACGTTTTTCACCAATTACCTGAGCCGAAAGGGTGTTGAACTAAATCAGAACCATGCTGCATCTTTATTATTTTTCTGGGGACAACTCGAACGGCAAGTTCGCGTCGAAGGGCATATTGTTAAGACCGATAGCTCAACTTCAGATGAATATTTCTCCAAACGTCCCCGCGACAGCCAATTGGCAGCAGTAATTTCTGCTCAAAGCAAGGTCGTTGAATCGCGCAAGGTACTGGAAGACAGAATGACCAAACTCTCTGCAGAATTAGATGGCAAGCCAGTTCCCAGGCCGGAACATTGGGGCGGCTATATTCTGATCCCGGAATCGATTGAATTCTGGCAGGGAAGACCGAGCAGACTGCATGATCGGCTGCGATATCGAAAAGTCAACAACCGTTGGTTGATGGAAAGGCTCAGTCCATGATTGTCATTCTGCTGTCTCTTCTATCTCAGATGGAGCTTTCATGAAAGCTACCTGTCCGCACTGCGCTGAGCGATTTTCCATCAGCGCCGAAATGGTCGGCAAAAAAGCCAAGTGCGGGCAGTGCAGCCACGTTTTTGTCATACCTGAATCAACACAGGTACCGGCTGATGCATCAACTGTCGCCCCAGCAAGTGCTACGCAACAAGCCTGGCACAGTTTGTATCTCGCTGCCTTGGCGGTATTAATGTTGCTGTTTCGTGGGCAACAGGGTGGCATGGTGTTGAGTCTGATTTTTGCCATAGCAATCGAAACAGCAGCCATCTGGATGACAGTACGTGGATTGAGAATCGCAATCAAATTAACTCCGGCAACAGAGCCGTTGAGTTTGGCCAGAACAGCATTTCTGGTGAATGCCATTTTGATTGGTCTACTTGGGCTCTCGGTGGTATTGACGCTCTACACTCTGATTTCAGGACGGGGTGGCGCCGGTGGCCTGGGAGATTTCAAGCAGATTTTTGATTCTGTCAACCAGGTTAACAAGATGTTGCCTCAATAAGGGTGTATCAGTTGTCTTCAACTCCAGAGTTTATTCGTCCGGCGATTCGTTCCATGCAAGGCTATCAGCCTGGAGAACAGCCACAGGGTAAGAACGACGTAATCAAACTGAATACCAATGAAAATCCTTATCCACCTTCGCCCAGGGTAATCGAAGCCATTCAGCGGGCATTACAAGGCGACATCCTCCGCAAGTACCCCGATCCACTTGGCTGGAAATTCCGACATGCAGCAGCCAAAGTGCTGGGGGTTGCAGCAGAGAACATTGTGATTGGCAATGGTTCTGATGAAATACTCACGATGGCAGTACGTGCCATGGTTCCGGAAGGCGGTGTAGTAGTTGCCCCCACGCCGAGTTACATCCTGTATCAAACCCTGGCACAAATACAGGGAGCATCGTTTACTTGCATACCCTTTGAGCCGAACTGGACCCTTGATCCACGAAAGCTCAATGGGGTGGGGCATCTGACGTTTCTCCCCAATCCTAATTCACCCACGGGTACGTTCATTCAGCCTGGGGCATTCAAGAACTGGCCAACGCCTTTGGTATTAGATGAGGCTTATGTGGAGTTCGCTGAAGACAATGGCATTGCTTTAGTGAAAGAGAATCCCCATGTGATTGTCAGTCGAACATTCAGCAAGGCTTATTCACTGGCGGGCATCCGCTTTGGATTCGCTGTCGCAGATCAAGGCGTTGCCGAGCAACTCTACAAGGTTAAGGATTCCTATAACTGTGATGCATTATCGCAGGTGGCAGCTACTGCTGCCATCGAAGATCAGGAGTACCTGGCACATACTCGTTCGAAGATTCTTGCGACACGGGCTAGATTGCAGTCCGCATTGAATGAGTTTGGATTTCAGACACTACCATCGCAGGCGAACTTTATCTGGTGTCAGCATTCACAGCGTTTCGAGAAGTTCATTTATGAACAACTCAAGCTCAAGGGCATCCTCATTCGTTACTTCCAGTATCCCAACTGGGAACAGGGAATACGCATCAGTGTGGGGACAGATGCACAGATAGATCGTTTGCTGGAAGAGTTATCATCCATCCTTAAGGGGGCAACTTAGATAATAATTCCTGAACGCTGTTCCCCACGTTTGATAAAACAGCCTTGCCACCAGGGAGTTCTCGAATGCTGAAGTGCTGGCCTGTGTTGTTTCTGTTCCTAACTGCATCACATCTTGATGCACAGGAAAAACAGAACGCTCCTCGATTTACAGTAACCTTTTCGAAAACCATCAGTGAAACGCCTGTCAGCGGCAGGGTATTGGTCATGTTGGGGCAGGGAGGCGAACCTCGTCATGGGCCGAACTGGTTTAGGCCCATGCCTTTCTTCGCTCGCGATGTCAAAGACTGGGCTCCAGAAACGCCATTGGAAATTGGCCAGGAAGCAATCAGTTTCCCCACCAATCTGAACCAGTTGCCAGCCAAGGAATATACCGTTCAGGCAGTGCTCGATCTGGATGTTGCCAACACCCATCGAATAGGCAGCAGCCCAGGCAACGGTTACAGCAATGCAGAAAAAGTCACACTCGATCCCCAAAAGGGATTTAATGTGAAACTAGTCATTGATCAGGTGGTGAAAGAAGCACCATTTAAGGAAACCGCTCAGATCAAGCTGGTTGAGATTCAAAGTAAACTGTTGAGTGATTTTCACGGCAAACCAGTTCGCCTTCGAGCAGGTGTCAAGTTGCCTAAGGACTTTGAGAACAGCCAGAAAAAGTATCCAGTAGTTTACGAAATACCGGGGTTTGGCGGCGATCATCGCGCTATACAGTCAACGCGATTATCTTCGGTGTTCCCCATCGACATGATTCATGTGGTGCTCGATCCTGATTGCAGCACAGGACATCATGTCTTTGCAAACTCTGCCAACAATGGCCCGTATGGGCAGGCATTAATTACCGAATTGATTCCCGAAATTGAAAAGCGATATCGTGGCGTTGGTAAACCGACAGCTCGTTTCCTCACTGGGCATTCATCCGGGGGGTGGAGCAGCTTGTGGCTGCAGGTCACATATCCCGATTATTTTGGCGGCACCTGGTCTACCGCACCTGATCCAGTCGATTTCCGCGATTTCCAGCAGATCAATATTTATGGGCAGGGTACGAATATGTTTGTAGATGCTTCGGGAGCATCGAGGCCCATTGCCCGCCGAGGTAATACTGCAGTGCTTTATTACAAGCCATTTTCGGATATGGAAGTGGTCATGGGGCGAGGCGGGCAGTTGTATTCCTTTGAAGCAGTATTCAGTCCCAAGGATGGCAATGGCAAGCCACGGCAACTCTGGGATAGAAACACCGGAGCTATCGATCTCGAAACTGCCAAATACTGGGAACGGTACGATATCCGTCTGCAACTGGAACGAAACTGGGCTTCACTGGCGCCTCGTCTCAAAGGGAAAATCCATGTTTTCATGGGCGATCTGGATACGTTTTATCTCGAAGGCGCTACGAAACTCCTGAAGGAAAGCCTGGCTAATCTCGGTTCCGATGCAGTCATCGAAATCGTGCCTGGCAAGGATCATGGTTCCCTGATGACTCAGGATGTCTACAAGCGAATTGCAACAGAAATGGCTGATGCTTACCGCAAACATCATCCTGCACCCTAGGAGTGAGTTATGTCGAATGCAGTCACCAATGCTCCTCCAGTTACCATGGATCGCCATCCCCTGGGGCTGCCTGCCGGCAGCATTCGAGCGTTGCTTTCATTGGGAATAGCGGGAGCATTCCTGTTGTATCTTTGCCACCCCAAAGCGACGCATGTTCCGCTGTATCTGCACTTTCTGACATTCGCCCTTTTCCTTTTTTTCGCCAGTCATGGAAGAACGATCGGAACCGGTGGCCCATCTCCTTTGTTTTTACCGGCCGGTATTTTGCGATTCATCATTGTGGCAGCCATTGTCGGAGTGGTAGCTTGGCGAGGCTGGCTTGATCCCCAGGATGTCGTACAGCGTATGCGGCCACAGGAAAGCGAGTTGGATGCCTGGGGTATCATGTTTGCTGCTACCGTTGGAGGGTTTTTCCTCGGTTGGCTTATCGCTCACGGGCCCTGGCGGAAATCTCCCGTTTTTCAGGATTTTCTGGCATGGATAGCACTGGTTGCACTACTCATGATGCTGGCTGAAGCTCTCTGGAAAGGCTTTATTGATCCTGCAGGCATCAAAGTCGGCAACAGGCCAATGTGGGAATCACTGCTGCTGGGCGTGGTCACTTTCTATTTTGGTTCACGATCGTAAGTGGGCACTGGAGGAATCGAACCTCTCGCCTTCCACCACACCAATTAATGGCATCGGATTTACAGTCCGACATGTGGAGCAATGCCCCGAAATAACGCAAGAAGAAACTGCCTGCCAGTTTCATGACTGTCCTCATGAAGAACAGGCAGGCAGCCTCCAAGTCACAGGAGGGAGTCGAACCCCTTATCATCGGTTTTGCAGACCGACCCCTCGCCATGAAGGTTCAGATTCCTGCGACACGACAACGTGATGAACACTGCTGTGCAGTGTAATTGAATGACGCGTTCAACAGATGCAAGAGCGTTCACCACGCAGTCAAGCTACTGCTGCAGCGAAACCGTGCGTCCCAGATACTGGCTGAGCACGCGAGGCCCGATGAGGCCCAGTTCCAGTCTCGATGTTGCCAGCAGTTCCTTCGACGACAATTGTGTCCGTCGCCGTTGTTCCGTTCGACGAGCCTGTGCCAGGACACGGTTCAAACGAGCAGGACTTTCAACTTCAACTTCACGATGGAAAGACATGTTAACTCCTCAAGTTAAGGTGTAAGAAACGTAAGGGAAAGAATGCTATTCGGGTACCACGGTTTGCGTGTACTCACGCTAACCGTGCCCATTCACTGAATAGCTACTGCTGTGGGCTAGCTCAGTTGCGTGCGATTATTTTGCCTGTGGCAACGGCTGCGTCACGCTGTTGGAGACAGGCGCCGTTGCCGGGCTAATCGGAACGCTGGAGTTGGAGGAGTGTTTCAACCGCAGTCGATGGCGATAACTTCGCCGGGGTGGTTCTAACAGAACTGGCAGGTTTTCAGCAGTTTTCGCTGGTGTGGAAGCAGTTGCAGCTTGTTCAGATGGTTTCGAGGCAGGAGATGCTGCAGGGTGGGAAGTTCTCACCAGTTGCCAGTGTCTTGGTCGCCTGGTTTTAACCCATTGCCATGGTTCGGCTTGCTGGGCTGTAGCTTGTGGTTGTTGTTGCGGTTTCACCGGTTCATCTGCTTGCACGCCTGAGACGGCAACCAGGGATAGACCAACGAATGCAAACGAATTAAGAGTCTTCATGTGATGGATTCTCCGATCTAGAGTGAAATGGACTGACTGGGAATGTGGTAATTGAGCAAATCGGTTTCGTGCAGCAACATAGACAATACATGACAGACTCCTTGAAAAGTGGTTGCGTAAATGACAACAGGCCTGAGCGTTAGGTTCGCCCAGGCCTGTCGAGAATTTGCAGCGGTTAGTGAAGTTTAGCTGATACTTCCTCCGTTGCCCATTCCCGACAAGCCGGGCTGGCTAATGGAACAACAGTAAATGTAATAGCATCGCTTCATGATTAACATAATACCCTCATCGGCGAAAATAGCAAGCGAGGTTGAGGAAATAGCAACTGGTGTTGGAAGTCATGCACCTATAGAACTCTTATTTCTGCTCATCACCGATACGAACACCAGCACCAGAAAACTCAGCGGTATCGTCACTACGCCCGGCTGGCTGAAGGGCACGATAGAGTCAGCGGGATCCCAGCGGTATACATCCTTGTAAGTGTCGCCACTCAACAGAATCCAGGCTAGTGACGAAATCATACCCACCAGGACGGATGCGATGATGCCTTGCCGCGTGGTGCCTTTCCAGAAGAGCAGCATGACAAGAGCAGGCAAGTTGGCTGATGCAGCAACACTGAACGCCCAGCCCACCAGGAAGTTAACATTCATTTTTTCAAAGATTATGCCCAGGACGACAGCGACAGCGCCAACCGCGATGGCAGTAAGTTTGCCGATTCGAACTTTGGAATAGTCACTCAGTGACCATTTCATCGTTCCACCCAGCAGATCATGCACCACTGCGCCGCTGGCTGCTACGATCAAGCCGCTTACGGTTCCCAGCACAGTCGTAAACGCCACTGCGGAAATGAAGGCAAAAAGTATGGGGCCAAAGCTCTTGGCCAGCAAAGGTGCAGCCATGTTGCTATTGGTCAAATCGAGTGCACCACCGGTCATGGCACCCAACCCCATGAACAGAGTCAGCACGTAAAAACCACCAATGGCGCCGATGCCAACTACGGTGCTCTTGCGGGCAGCAGCAGCATCTTTCACCGTGTAATATCGAATCAGAATGTGAGGCAACGATGCAGTACCGCAGAAGAGCGCCAGCATCAGCGAGATGAAGTTCCACTTGGCAGCAACCGATTCTCCCTGTATTCCCTGAAAAGTCGGGCTGTTGCCGGGCCGAAGGATTTTCGCTCCATCAGTTGGCAGCGGGGTATACGTCGTGATGCTGCCATTTTCATCGCTGATTTTTTTCGATTTCCAGAGAACCACCACGCTTTCTCTGATGGTTGCCAGGAACTCCAATGGCCCCAGTGGACCGGTATGGTTAACGCCACCAGGAAGTTGCGTGATGTGGCCTGCACCCCGCAAATCAGCTTCCCCTTCGTTCTTTCCCTGTCGTTTTCCGTTGATCAGTTGCTGACCTTGTATGGTCATGGTCACCGTCTGCGGAATGTTTGCTTCAATCGAAGTATCAACACTCAGGCCGCGGTTCAGGATTAATATGGTCAGAAACAGGCTGAAAAGCAGTAATAACAAGCCCTTGAAGAATTGCACATAGGTGGTGGAAGCCATGCCTGCAGTTGCCACGATGAGAACTACAACGGCTCCAACAATGACGACGCCTGCCCAGTGCGGTAATCCTAAAAGGGGTTGAATCAGAACACCAGCCCCCACCATTTGCGGGATGAGGTAGAACAAACTGACCACCAGCGTGCTGATGGCTGCTACCAGTTTGATTCCTGGTGAACCGAATTGTTTATCGAGTGCATCTGCAAAAGTATATTTCCCCAGTCGTTTGAGCGGTTCTGCAATCACAAACAAAGCAACAATCCAGCCCGCCAGGTAACCGATGGAATAGAGAAACCCGTCGTAACCATAGAAGGCAATCATGCCGCAGATGCCCAGGAACGAAGCTGCGGAGAGGTAATCTCCTGCGAAAGCGATTCCATTGACAAACCAGTGTATGCCGCCACCCGCAGCATAGAACGCTGCCGAGGTTCGAGTGCGCCGTGCAAAATAAAAACTGAGCCCCAGAGTGAAGGCGACAAACGCAAGAAATATCAGGATAGCCGAGGTTGAGGTTTCGTGAATCACGCTTAACCCTTCCGTGGTGTGCGGCACAAACCGGCATAAATCAGGGCGAGAACCAGGGCACCGACGATCAATCCCAGACCATAAACCACGGCAAGATTAAGGCCTGCGGCTACCACGCGATCCATCAGCGCTGGCCAGAATGCATTGATAATCACAAATGCACCATAGGCCAGCAGGTAAACCGCAAAAAGGAATAGCCCGAGCCCGGCGTTGTAGCGTTCCACGATGGGGTCTGATACTTCTTCCGGTACAGGCGGTGCATGCAGGTCAGGCATGATGCTTCTCAAGAGTCTAAAGTGAAAAGTGTAGCGCAACACAGGCTGCTTGTACAGAGACATCTCGACAAACTGGGTACACCCGGAGCCATGGTCTGTAGCATCAACTCTTATCATCACATCAACAATTCTTTCCAGGCCAGCGTGGATTAAGGTAATATTCCTCTAGACAAGATGTCGATCTAAAGGCAAATAGAAGCCCATCGAATAGTCTGGCAGCAGACGAGCCTGCCTCTCCCGGCCGTTGCTGCTACTCCATGGAGTTCAGGAGGGCCTTACCCATGTCAATTGCTCCCAGTCGGACTTTGCTCCAGCGTTACTTTGCTGGCGTTACCGAGCATGCTTTCATGGAACATCTCGGCATCGGCGACGCCCCATTGACTGAATACCTGGCCGAGATGCTTGCCCGGTTCATCCACATGGATCGGCTCTTTGTCATTCATAATGCCAACGGTGAGAAACTCACCGAAGTGGCCAACATGCTCATTGAAGCGGAAGGAATGCCCCCCGAAGGTCGCACCCGCCGCGAAATATTCCGCCACATTGGCGATTACACTCTCTTCTGGACTGGCGTGTATCCTGAAGCCCTGAAAAAACTACGCCATCATTCTCGAATAGATAGTTTCATTGATTATTGCTCTCAGGGCAAGCGTTCGTATGCCATCGCCAGCCAGGTCGATGAAGACCATGACGATCCGGTTTTGCGCCGCTTGAGTGAAGACTATGAACTTTGCGCCTTTGGCCTCAACCAGGTACGCAAAGAATTTGCATCTTCTGGCATGACAGTCATTGACGAAGAAGGTAATGTGCGACGGGTGATACACTGAGATCACTTGGGTGTAAATGGCAAATATTTCATCCAGCTTTCTGTTGTTCTTTTTTCGACTTTGAGCGGTTCAGCATAGCCGTTGATGGCTAACCTTATCCACATTCTCCACGTGGATAGCTCTTCTTTGGTGAGCGTGGCTGCCCAGGTCACACTGACGGGAATGGCGATCAGTAGTACAAGCAAGAAGCAGCACAGTGCTGTCTTGAGGAATGAGCCTTTGGAGGTTTTCACTGATTTTCCCTTTTAATTGAATGATTTGTGGATTTACAGATTGAAGGTTATTTCCATTCATCGCGACTGTTCGAGCCAGTCAGATCTTCCAGCAGATACCGGAGAAATCGAATGGGATGTCTGGCCAGGTTCCTGCTCTCGTCCTCGCCGAGAATGTAGTAAGCTGAAAGACCGGCTAACAACAAAATGCCTAGACAAGCCAGCAGGAAATATCTCCATGGAAATGTCATAATCCATATCCTTCCAGGCAGATGAAGGCCGCAGTACAGCAGCCTTCACTGCTTTTGAAATGGTTTGCTAGTGTTGGCCGGGACGCGAGATGGTTCCTTTAAAGTTGCCGATGGTTGTTCCTGCAGCAACGTCGTATAATCGCTCGGTGACAAAACTGCCACTAGCACCGGCAAACCGGCCAGTGCCTCCCGTGATGGTCGCTGTTTCCACGATGTAAAGGAACCCTGGTGCGACTACCGTCGAGAGACCAGTAAATTCGGCGTTAACGGTGTCTCCGTTGGCTGCCACGAAGTGATAGTTTCCCACTGCATTCGGAGGGGTTACTAGATGTGGGATTTGGAGAGAGAAATTCCCTAGATGCGTCGCTTGCCCTTCAGCATCGACATTTACGGAAATAGGTGGAGGCGGTAAACTCCTGGTCACGGTCCCTTCAAGGCTGCCCTTGAAAGGTACTTGCTCTCCGGCTGCAACGGGACTGGCAAGCCCCAGCATGGTCATGGATACCAATGCCAACAACAGGTTGGCTGCGAAATGGAAACGTTTCATCGTATCTTTCCTCATGGTCTGCAGGTATCATGTAAACACTATCCCGGCGCGCAGACTGTACGCAGGGATGGTGCAGGGCTGGTGAGTTTCCTTCTTTGTGGTTGGGACTCACCGGCTTTTTTTGTTGGAACTCAGCGACTACTTTTTGTTGGGTACGGGCTTCTTTTCTAGCTCCGGAATTCTGTTTCCGGTTTCTTTCTTCTTGATTTCCAGTTTATTTCGATAGACCTCTGTCTTCTCTTTGTTTCCTGTTGCATCGTAGAGTTGCACCATCCGTTCCAGTGCAGCCAGCATTTTGGCCTGGTTTGGCACTGGTATTCTGGATTCACGTTCATGCAATCCCGCGTATGCTGCAATCAGGAGAGGTTCAGCTTCGGCGTATTTCTTCTGTTCGAGCAGGCTCCCACCCAGCATTGACCTGGTATGAAATGTTCTCCAGTTGTCGGGATGTTTCTGTTCCCGAATGTTCAGACACTCGCGTAATAATGGCTCGGCTTCTGCGTATTTCTGTTGTTTGAGCAAGCACTCGACAATGGAAGTTATTGCATCCGCTAACTGCGATGTGCCGGGATGCCGTTTCCGAGCTTTGTCGAGAGCCATCCGAGCATATTGTTCGCTCTTGACGAAGTCATTCTGAGCCAGGTAGAGCGCAGACAAATCGTTCAGGGTGATGAGTGTTTGAGGATGCTCTTCACCCAGAACACGTTTGCGGATTTCGAGTACCTTGAGGAACTCTGTTTCCGCCTTCGCATACTGGCCCTGATCTCGGTCAATGGTTGCCAGAATGTTCATGGTGACAAGGGTGCTGGGATGTTCTTTGCCCAGGACTCGCTGCTTGCGTTCCAACGTCTGTTGATGAAGTTGTTCAGCTTTCGCGAATTTGCCTTGCTCATAGTATGCAACAGCCAGGTTATTCATGAAGATAAGCGTATCGGGATGATCAAGCCTTAACGTTCGTCGCTGTATTTCGAGTATGGTCTCATACATCGATTCGGCTTGGCCATACTTACCCTGACCTTTATAGACTACGGCGAGGTTATTGCGGGCTAACACGGTTTGGGGGTGATCATCTCCCAGAAATTTGCGGAAACCATCCACTGCAGCCAGGTAAAGTGGTTCTGCCTTGTCGTATAGTTCCTGATCCTTGTAAAGAACAGCCAGGTTATTCATGGAAGTTAGTGTGTCGGAATGCTCCGGCCCAAGAATTCTGCTTCGAGCGTCCAACACTTTGATGTAGAGAGATTCAGCTTCGGCATAACGCCCTAAAGGCTGGTGGTATATCAAGGCCAGGTTGTTCATGGCATAGAGCGTTTCAGGGTGTTCCTCACCACGTGTTCTGCGACGGACATCGAGAACGGTGCCAAAAAGTGGTACGGCCTTCTCATGCTGCCCCATTTTTTTGTAGAGTGCCGCTAGAATCTGCATTGTTTCCAGGGTATGGGTATGCTGTTCTCCAAGAACACGTTGCCGAGTCTCGAGTGTTTTAATGCATAGGGGCATCGCTTTGGAGTATTGCCCGAGGTAATAATTAATCAACACGAGGTTATGCATGGATGTGAGAGTTTCAGGGTGTTCCTCCCCGAAAACACGTTGTCGGAGTTCCTGTACCTTGTTGTTCAGTAATTCGGCTTTTTGATATTGCCCTTGAGCTATGTCAACGAGCACAACGCTACCCATGGCTGCAAGTGTATCAGGATGTTCGTCTCCCAGAACACGGCGGCGAATTTCCATTGCACGCTCCAACTGTGGCAGCGCCGCGGCATAATTGCTGAGTGCATGGTAGGTGTACCCAATGGTCATTCGGATTGCTGCTTCGATACGAGGTTGTTTTTCGAATTTGCCGTCGATGCGTGTAGCAGCGCGTCCCAGCAATTCTTCGACGGAGACCTTTTTGTTACGGGCGTTCTTGCTCGGTGCAGCTTCAGCCAGTAAATCATTCAAAAGAAAGTCGTTGACAGTCTGGGCAATCGTCGCTTCCTCATCTGCACGCGTTTTTTCTGCCAAAGCTGTGTCGCGATCAGTCTTCGCAGCTTCCTCAGCTTGGGTCGCTCTATACGCTTGCCAGATGCTTATGACAGTGCCTGCGATCAGAGCCAGGGCGACCACGCTGATCGTGAGCAGTGCAACCTTGTTCCGTCGTACAAACTTCCGCAGCCTGTAGGTTACCGAAGGCGGAGAGGCGTGCACCGGTTCATCTGCCAGGTAGCGCTGAATATCCTGGGCTAATCCGCTGGCAGATTCATACCGCCGGTTACGGTCCTTCTCCAGACTTTTCATCACGATCCAGTCGAGTTCGCCTCGTACCAATTTGGTGAGTTTGGCAGGCTCCATTTGCCTCTGGGCTGATATCGAAGCCAGTGCATCGCCCGAATCGCTGAGCCTGGTGCTCGGACGAGGCGGCTCTTCCTCTTTGATGATCCGCAGTATCTCGGCATACGCTTCATCGCGAACTCTCTTTCTGTCCAACGGCGTGCTGCCTGTCAGCAGTTCGTAAAGCAACACTCCCAGCGAGTAGATATCGCTTCGTGTATCAACCCCCAGGCCACTCATCTCTGCCTGCTCCGGGCTCATATATTCCAGCGTGCCGACCATTGTGCCGTAATTCGTGAAGAGTGTACGCTCGGTCAGCTTTTGCTCAGTCGCCTTGGCTACGCCAAAGTCGATCACTTTCGGAACGGGTTTGCCATCATAAAGCGTAATCAGCACATTGGATGGTTTGATGTCGCGATGGATAATCCCTTTTTGATGAGCATGTTGAATGGCCTGACAAACCGGTGTAAACAGTTCAAGCCGTTGCTGCGGTGTCAGGTGATTGTCATCGCAATACCTGGTGATGGGTACGCCATGAATCAGGTCCATGACAAAGTAGGGGCGGCCTGATTGTGTTTTACCTCCGTCAATAACACGTGCGATATTGACATGATCCATCATGGCCAGTGCCTGGCGTTCTGCTTCAAATCGAGCGATAACCTGCCGACTGTCCATCCCTTGTTTGATAATCTTCAGAGCAACTTTCCGCTGTACGGGTTGTGTCTGTTCAGCCATGAAGACAACACCCATGCCTCCTTCGCCAATCTGCTGTAATAACTTGTAAGGACCAATGAGCGTGCCAGGGGCTTCACCTGAATGTGCCTTGAGAACAGAGCCACCCAATCCCGGTGGTGGCGCATCCAACGGGCCATGAGTCGCATCGTGGCTGGCCAGCAACTCACGAACTTGACGAAGAAGCTCAACGTTGCCTGCACAAGCCTCTTCGACATAGGCGTTTCGTTCAGCCTCATTCGCCTTGTCCATGGCTGCCAGAAAGACAGCCTCGGCGTTTTGGACTTGCTCGGTCATGGCCTCATCCTGTTGTTGTTCTAACCACAGTGCGAAATCCAGTGGCGAATCACCCCACCTATCGCACAAGCAAAGGAGGATTTTTATTATGCAGGACTTTCCTGCCCGATTTGATTATGAATCCAGGCCCGTGCGTATGACCAGTAACGATCTGCAGTAGTAGAGGAGATACCAAGTGCTTCCGAGGCTTGTGGAATCGTCAGCCCGGCAAAGTAAAGCAGCTTGACGAGGTTCGCCTTGATGGGATCGATTTGCTCGAACCGTTCGAGAGCTTCGTGTACAGCCAAGACATCGAGTGAGGGTTCTTTGGTAACGATGTCCACATGTTCAAGGTCTTTGCGCTGGTGTCCACCACCATGCCGCAAGCTTTTCTTGCGACGGGCCTGTTCGACCAGTATTCGCCGCATCGCCTCTGCCGCTGCACCAAAGAAATGCCCGCGACTGTTCCAGTGTGGCGCTTGCTTTACATCCACCAGCCGAAGGTACGCTTCGTGTACCAGTTCAGTAGCCTGAAGAGTTTGCCCCGGGTTTTCCTTAACCAATCGCTGCGTCGCCAGCCGGCGTAACTCATCATAAACCAAAGGCAACAATTGTTCCGAAGCGCCCTGGTCGCCTTGTTCGATAGCAGAAAGAATTCTGGTTACATCACTCATGAAGGCTTCAGCATAGCCGCTGTGGTGAGTGAAAGCAATCAACTAGATTTTTCAAAGAGTGGAATCGTGATTATCTGCTTCGCGTGAAACCGCAGTTTACTCTTGAGTAATTGGATACAAGTGCCACGAGGATTTCTTTTCAGGTGGCTTGACGCGTAATGGTTCGGCATAGCCATCGATCGCGATTCTGATCAACATCTTGCAGGTTTTGATATCGGTTGGAGTGAGGGTTGTTGCCCAGGATATTCCTAGATACAGCACAGCAAATATCGACACTGTCAGCAGCAGTATTATCCATTTGAAGAGCAGGCTCATGATTGCACCCCGATTGAACGATGGCGTACCTTCCTCGGTATGCCGTGCAGCAATTCAGCACGGCATAGGGAAGGCGTTGGGAGAGTGAAATCGAGCCGATTACCGTCTCTGGTAATGACTCAGTTCCAGCAATTCTGATAGGAGAGATGACCAGTTGACACCGGACCAAGCAGAATGGTTCGAAGAAATGGGCGGAGATAAACGAACCCCTGCGAACAGAGTGTCCGCCATCACACCTGAATGCTGATGATCCATACCCAGCATGTGCCCTGTTTCGTGCATCAGTACGGAAACCAGATCCATGCGGTTTTGTTCCCCCTGGTTGCCACGCATACGGAATTCGGAATCGCTCCCTGGTGTTTTGTCCACGAACCATCCCCAGCCGGCGGCGTTGCTATCGAGGGTAATGGTATTTCCCTGGACCTGTCCGAGAGTAGTGCCGGGAAGCTCGGCGATGCGGAAGTTGATGTTGCTAAGCGATGAGACATTGAAGCCAGCTAATCGCCAGCGGGCGATGGCTTCGGTGAGCAGGGGTTGGGCTTGGGACTGGGTGATTGATTGAGTGTTGTCGTTGGTAGTTGGAGTTGCTGCAGCGAGAAGTGGTGTTGGAGTACTAAAGAACCGCATGAGATATGGGTGTCCCGAAAGGCTGCCGGCAACAATGATGTCGCCATTGGATCGCAGCGCGACACTGTTTGTTGACATGCTGGGAGATCCCAGTTCTGGCGGACTAACACCTAGTCTGAAACCACCACTGCCAAACGTGGTATCAGGTGAGCCATTGGTATTGAATCGAGCAACCAGAACATTACTGGGATAACTCGTGGTAGCGCTGTAGGGGGTTTCACTGCCGACGACGACAATTTTACCATCAGGCTGAATGACAACATCAACACTTGTTTCGGTTGTTTGCGAAGCAGTGCCATCAATATCCAATTTGGCATACCCGGCGATACCAAAAGTAGTATCCAGGGTTCCATTCGTATTCAACCGTGCCACGAGCATATCAGCAGCACCATCAATTCCTGTGCAATTACCCACCACAATAATCTTTCCATCCGACTGACGTGTTACTCCGAAGACACGCGCAGTAGTAGCTCCGGCAGGAAGGAACGATCCGTAACCGCTACCATTGAACGAAGTGTCCAAAGCGCCGCTCGCTGTGTAGCGTGCCACCAGGAAGCCACCGGTACTATCGTTCAAAGAGAATCCCACAGCCACGATCTTGTCGTCTGGCTGAACGACGAGATCATTAAAATAATTACTACTCCCACCAAAGGTGGACATGGTGTAACCGATGGCTTTACCCTGCGAGACAGTGCCAAATCCATTCTTTCCACTATCTAATGCACCAGCAGCTGTAAATCGCGCGACCAGGGCAGGATCTATGTTGGGTGTTGGGAGATTGGATTGACTTGCAATCACAACTTTCCCTGTAGACTGCAGTCCTACGGCATTTTTCGTCACCAAGAATTCATCATCAGGTCGAACATCAACCGTATTCCATCCCCCGCTGCCAAAACTGGAATCAAGCAAGCCATTTGTCGTAAATCGAGCAACCCCATGTTGCGTATTATCTAGACCGTACGTCGCAATAAAAGAAATCACCGCTTTTCCATCAGTTTGCAGCACGAGTCCTGTGCCCCGTTCATTCAACGTACTGAGTGACGGGTTCAATATTCCACCGTTCCCATAGGTTGTATCCACACGGCCTTGGGTATCGTAACGACCGATGACAACTGCATTGTTAGCTGATCCCATGGCAACGATTTTTTGATCAGATGACTGAATTTTGACATCACTGTGACTTCCGAGCCAGTTATCTGCGACATAGGCCCCATCCTGTGGCCCAAACTGCGTCGGCGGGGCAACATACGTGGTGGCACTAGCAGTATTGCTGTAGTTGGAATCACCACCGAGACCAGTGGCTTTGACTCGATAGGCATAGGTCGTCGATGCTTGCAGTCCGGAATCTGAATAACTTGTGTTTGTAGGATTCGCTATTAGTGTCCAGTTCGAGCCGCCATCGAATGATCGTTCCAGCTTATATCCGGTAGCATTCGTCACGCTATTCCAGGCAACGGAAATGCTATTCGACCAGGTAGCTGTTGCTGCCAGATTCCCGGGGGCATCGGGAACAGTCGTGACACTGGCCTGGTTAGAATACGAAGAAACTTCACCTGCATTGAAGGCGCTGACACGATAATAGTAGGTGGTCCCTGAAATCGCTGTGATGTCCGAATAGCTGTTGCTATCGGCTGCCAGAGTCGCCAACGTAGTCCATTCAGGGCCGCCCGTTGTGCTTCGTTCCACAAGGTAGTTATCTTCGTTGTTAGCGTTATCAATCCAGCTTAGATTGACCTGGTTCGGGGTCATGGCACTAGCTACTAGATTCGTGGGGGTGGCAATCGTTGAAGGAACCGGAATAGTGCCGCTGATGGAATACTTGCCGACATCGCCGTAGCTGCCATGGCTGGCTGCGACTAATACATAGTTGCCTGGCGTTACATTGTAGGTGACGGTGCGCTTAAATCCGAAGCTGACAGGATCACTGGAGGCCAGTAGGGCACCTTGAGAGCTGCGCAACTCCAGGCGAGTGTTAAGATTGCCTACGTCGTTGATAACATCAGCTGAGAGATTCATCTCACCAGTAGCTGCAACTGTCAAGGTAAAGGAATCTTGATCAGTGAGCCGTTCGATATTGCCAGCGCCAGTCACTTCGCGGCCTGTCACGGTAAGCGGAGTGCTGCCCGGGATATCGTCGGCACGGTACCCAAAAGCGTTCGTCGCATTGGAGATGATCGCCATATCATCCTGATAAATATTCGCGCCGGTGGATGACGTGCCGTACCACCACAGGCCACGTGTGGCATAGTAGCTGGTACCCATGATCGGCGCCCGACCGTCTCCCGGTCCATAGTAGTATTCGCTGATCTTGTTCCCCGAAGCATCGTATTGACTCTGATGTTGCAGACCAAAACTATGGCCTGCTTCATGGGAACTGGCATCGGCAGTGTACTTTGCCGCACCATTGCTCAGATTGTCCGGAAAGACATAGGCTGTGTTCACAATCGAACTGGTGAAACTTCGGATGTAGGCAATGCCACCATACGATCCTCCCGTCCAGGCTCCATCTCCACCGATTGCAACGCGAAGCGCAACGCCATTGGCAAAGCTGGGTGGTTCAACCGTGGTTACATTGATCTTAAATGGTGCATAATCCTCAGCCACGATGGTCCAGATATTACGAATGGTGTCGAGTTCGCTGTCGCTAAAAGTACTCGGATCATTGTCCTGATCGAAGACCGGCGTGGTGATATTCCGATAGCTTCCCCAGGCCGCGTCAAAATGGCCATTGAAGTCGAGATAGATTGAAGCGGTTGCGCTGGGGAAACTATTCAACACGGGGATGCTGCTCAGTGGATTGAGGGCGCCGCCCGAGCCGGAACCTGAGCTGCCCCCTGTGCCATCGCCTGCTGCCGGCGCAGGATCCCAGGTCAATTCGTACAACCTGCCACCCATGTTTTCCATGCGGCTGGTTACAGGAAGGTGTCGTGCATGATCGTCCTCCGGCGATCCGCTCACGCTCAACTGCTCCGATGGATCAACGTGGTCCGCCAGCAGTTGGATGTTGGTGGATTGCGCTGGCACCCAGCGATCTTCCAGCATTTCCAGCTGTAGCGATAGCGAACGACGACGGGAGCGAGCCAGTGCTTGCCGATATGCTTGTCGAGAAAAGAACTTCATGATCGTATCCTTGTGAGAGAGCCTGGCTTGCGATACGATAGAAACGCCAGACGTTCCGGGTGCGCAAACCGATCATCCGGAGCAGGCGCCGGCTGGTGAGATTCTTGCTTGGCGGCTGGGTCTCACTGGCCGTGTTTGTTAACTCTGAGCTTACACATTCTGGAATAAGAAACGAATCACTTCGACTTGGTGATTTCCTCCTTGATGTTCATTAACTCAGCTGCTTCGGCACGGAAACGGCGAAGTTCTTCGTCCTTGGGCATGTTCTTGTCCATCCAAAGTACCGCCTTGTCGTACCACTTCCGGGCTTCGTCTTTGTGCCCTAGTTGCCAGTTGGCCATAGCGAGGAAAAACCAATTAAAG
This sequence comes from Planctomycetia bacterium, assembly GCA_016795155.1. Classification (NCBI taxonomy): domain Bacteria; kingdom Pseudomonadati; phylum Planctomycetota; class Planctomycetia; species Planctomycetia bacterium. The sequence continues at coordinate 65,172 of JAEUIE010000036.1, forward strand.
CTCTTGTGACTAGACATGAGATCAAGTGACTTCTCCAGTGCGGTGACAGACCCTTTCCAGTCCCCCGTCCGGTAGAGTGCTGTGCCAAGAGTATTCAAGACTATTCCGTCATTTGGTGCTATTTCAACTACCTTCCTGGCCAGTTCGACTGCCCGGTTTGGATTACGGAATTTTGTGTCAGGCCATGTGGCCAAGTACCAGGCCAAGTTGTTGAGAACCATCGGATTTTTGGGATTAAGTCGAATGGCTTCAGTGTAAGAAGCGTTGGCGACATCCATCAATCCCATTGCAGCATACAAGGAGCCGCGCGCAACACTCCCAGCGAATAGATATCGCTTCGGGTATCGACTCCCAGAGCATTCATCTCTGCCTGCTCGGGACTCATGTATTCCAGGGTGCCGACCATGGTTCCAAAATTGGTGAACAACGTGTGCTCGGACAGTTTCTGATCAATCGCCTTGGCGACACCGAAGTCGATGACTTTCGGCACCGGCTTGCCATCGTAGAGGGTGACCAGCACATTCGACGGCTTGATGTCCCGATGGAAGATGCCTTTCTGGTGTGCATGCTGAATCGCCTGGCACACCTGCACGAATAACTCCAGCCGTTCACGTGGTGTCAGGTGGTTGTCATCACAGTACTTAGTGATGGGTACGCCGTTGATCAGTTCCATGACGAAGTAGGGGCGGCCTGAATCAGTTGTCCCGCCATCAATCACCCGCGCAATGTTGACATGATCCATCATCGCGAGTGCTTGGCGTTCTGCTTCGAAGCGGGCGATGACCTGGCGACTGTCCATGCCCGGTTTGATGATCTTCAAGGCTACTTTGCGTTGAACCGGCTTCGTTTGCTCAGCCATGTAGACAACGCCCATGCCTCCTTCACCAATCTGCTGCAGGAGTTTGTAAGGGCCTATGATGGTGCCTGCATGTTCATTGGCGGCATCGGAATCAACGGTTCTGACCAATTCTGAAGGAGGGGTTTCAAGAAAACTCTGATGTTCATCAAAGGCTTTGATCAAAGCCTGGAGATGTTGGAGAAGTGCGTGATCATCGCCACACTTTTCCCGAAGAAAAGCCTGCCGATCCTCGGGTGAGGTTATTCGCCTGGCAGCTTCAAAAATGGCCTGATCATCAACGCTCACTGTCATGGGATCACCTGTAAAAAATCTGAGGTAGATTCCACATTTCAGATATCAGTGCGAAATCTATTTCAGAATTCCCCGATGAAAGCGGAAATAATTCCAGAATTTCTGTCAGGGCGAAACGGTGTTGCTTTCCTGCAATCGAACATAGAGCCATGATTTGGCATAGGCCCAATCTGCATCGGCTGTGGATTCTGCAATACCGAGGGCAGAAGCGGTTTCTGCGATCGTTAAGCCTGCAAAATAACGAAGCTTGACGACCTCGGCTTGTCTTGGGTGCCGGGCAGTTAATTCATCAAGTGCTTCGTTAAGATCGAGCAGATCGAGATTTTGTTGAGATGAGAAAAGCTGCTTGTTATCAAGATCGACCTGGTGAAAGTGGCCACCGCGCTTGAGGCTCTTTTTCTGCCTGGCGTTTTCGATCAGTATCCGCCGCATGGCTTCTGCCGCTGCAATAAAGAAGTGACCACGACTGTTCCAATTCTGAACTTGCTTGACATCTACCAAGCGAAGATAGGCTTCATGCACCAGGGCCGTGGCTTGCAGGGTGTGTCCAGGCTTTTCCTGGGCCAGTTGTGCAGCAGCAAGTTGCCTGAGTTCCTGATAAATCAAAGGCAACAGTTGCTCGGAAGCAAGCTGGTTGCCATGTTCAATATCAGAAAGAATGCGGGTGACCTGGCTCATGCATGCACCAGCATAGCCAGTGCGTAGCAGGAAAGCAAATATTCAATTACTTGGGCAATGCAGCAATGCGGATATTGCGGAAGCTTAAATCGGTGGTGGGGTCGTGACCCTGAATGCTCAAACAGCCAGCATCGTCTTTGCGGCCTCGTCGGGCACTTTTATTGACAGGGCGATTGTCGGTGAATTCAGCAGTCTGGTAACCATTTACCCACACTGCGATGTGGTTGCCGTGCGCGATTACGGTCATGGTGTACCATTGGCGGTCCGTGGTGACAACAGTGCGGGCAGGGCAGTGGTGGTAGATGCCACCTGAACCGAAATCGATGGGCTTGTCACGATGATCCATCATACTTTCGATATCGCTGCGTTTAAACTTTTTAGACTGACGACCTGCTTTGACCTCAGCATCATCGCCCTTGAAAGTGAGACTGCCAGTGATGCTCGTACCATCTTTGAGCTTGACGGTGGTATTCCACTCGTTGCGTACCTGAGCTTCATATCCGGACCAGAATTCGCCGGGGAGAGAGCGGAAGAAAACGCCGCTGTTGAGATGATCACCATTGGAAATGATGTCCATCTGCAGTACGAAATCGTCCCATTGGTCAATAGTCTGAAGATCGCCGTTACCATCTTTGACATTCAGTTCACCATTACTGGTGACTGAGAACTTGGATTTCCTGCCGGGGATTTCTTTCCAACCGGACAAGTCTTTGCCATTGAAGATCGACTTGGCGCCGAGCGGCTTGAGGGTGATGCTCTTAATATGCAGCGTGGTGCCGGGATTGGTAGTGATGGTAATCGACCCGGTTTTACTGTTGTTGGGCATGCCCAGGGTGAAGTCTTTGAACTCATTGCTGGGTGCTATGGTAGTTTCTTTTTTGCCGACCTGTTTATCGCCACAGGTAAACTGAAATCCACCCTCCTTGCCTTCCAATCGATAGCTCATGACAAATTCAAAAGATGCAAAATGTGTTGTCGAGGTGAGGCTGGCTTCTTGTTCGCCTCCCATTGTCAGCACGCCATTATTCAGTTTTGCATGGCCCACTGTCTTCCATCCGTAAGTGGACTTACCATCAAAAAGGGCAATCCAGCCTTCCTCGGCCTTCTTAGGTGTGATACCTGGAGGCAATGGTGCACCAGGAATATCGCAGGGCTGAGCAACAAGAAATATCAACGCCAGAAAAGCAAGTAGGAACATGATGGCAACTCTGGGGTAAATCAGAACCGGTGGGTTGGTTTCAAACTAAGACAGTTACATCCCAAAGGCTAGTGGCAAATTTCATGAGAAGGGTATCAGAGGGACTAACCTCTGAATCCTTTTCGATTGCCGCCCCGTTTGTTTTTCTTCACCTGCGGACTCGCGACTTTCTCGCCACGCAGCTTGGCCATGCGGTCGCGAAGGGCTGCTGCTTTCTCAAACTCCAGCGATTCCGCAGCGGCCAGCATCTCGGCTTGCAACTGTTCGAGCAATGACTGCTTATCAACCACGGATTCATCTTCATCGCCACCGGTTGCCAGGCTTTCAGCCATTTTGCGTGCCTGGATTTCTTCCTCAATGCCTGCACGAATGGCTTTCTTGATCGTCTCAGGTGTGATATTGTTTTCCTGATTATATTTGAGCTGTGCATCTCGCCTGCGATTAGTTTCGTCAATAGCACGCTGCATTGAATCAGTGACTTTGTCCGCGTACAGAATGACTTCCGCATTCACATTTCGGGCTGATCGACCAATAGTCTGAATGAGAGATGTTGTGCTACGGAGGAAGCCTTCCTTGTCAGCATCCATAATGCAGACCAGTGAAACCTCGGGAAGATCGAGACCTTCACGAAGTAGATTCACGCCAACGAGTACATCAAAAGCACCTTCACGGAGTTCACGAAGAATCTGCCAGCGTTCGATCGCATCCAGTTCCGAGTGAAGCCACTTGGTTCTCAGCTTGGCATCACGCAGGTAATTCGCCAGGTCTTCAGCGAGCCGCTTGGTAAGTGTCGTAACCAGAACCCTTTCACTTTTTTCCGCCCGGATTTTGCATTCTTTCACCAGGTCAGCTACCTGGCCCATAGCTGAGCGGATATGCAGCACCGGGTCAACCAGGCCGGTAGGCCGAATGATCTGTTCAACAATCTCACCACCAGCTCTGGCGAGTTCATAATCAGCAGGCGTTGCAGAGACAAACAGAATATTGGCTTCAAATTTCTCCCATTCATCGAAGCGCAGGGGCCGATTATCCAGCGCGCTGGGCAGTCGAAATCCGTGCTCTACTAATGTAGTCTTGCGGCTAAAGTCCCCAGCAAACATCGCTCGAATTTGCGGCACCGTGACATGCGATTCATCAACAATCAGAAGAAAATCTTTGGGAAAGAAGCTGATCAGCGTATCGGGTGGTTCACCGGCTTGTCTGCCTGCAAGGTGACGTGAGTAATTTTCAATGCCTGGGCAATGGCCTGTTTCAAGCAGCATTTCAATGTCGTATCTGGTACGCGCTGCCAGCCGCTGGGCTTCCAGCAATTTCCCTTGTAGTTGAAACACTTTCAGTCGATCATCGAGTTCGTTACGAATCTTTTCAACCGCTGCACGTATACGATCATCCGGCGTGACAAAGTGTTTGGCAGGGTAAACATACGCTTCATCAATCGTCCGCAGCGTGTCGCCGCTGGTGGGATGGATCACGCTGATGCGTTCCACTTCGTCGCCAAAGAACTCGATACGGTAAGCGAACTCTTCATAGGCCGGCCACACTTCAATCGTATCGCCCCGAACACGGAATTTGCCTCGAGTAAATGCGGTATCGTTGCGGTCGTACTGAATGTCGACAAACTTGCGAAGCGCTTCATCTCGATCGGTCACCTGGCCGACTCGCAAGGGCACCATCATCGCGAGATAATCTTTGGGAGAACCCAGGCCATAGATACACGAAACACTGGCTACTACGACGGTATCCTGCCGGCTTACCAGTGAACTCGTAGCGGCCAATCGCAGACGATCAATTTCTTCATTGATGCTGGCATCTTTTTCAATGTAGATGTCGCGCTGTGGTATGTATGCTTCAGGCTGATAGTAATCGTAATAGCTGACGAAATAGCGAACAGCGTTGTTGGGGAAGAACTCCTTGAATTCGCCGTAAAGTTGTGCCGCCAGTGTTTTGTTGTGCGACATCACCAGGGTAGGCTTGTTGAGAGCCTTGATGACGTTGGCCATCGTGAAGGTTTTGCCCGAACCAGTGACGCCCAGGAGCACCTGTGCTCGCTGGCCGTTTTGGAAGTTCTGAACGAGTTTTTCAATAGCCTGCGGCTGATCGCCTGCAGGCGCATACGGGGCAACAACCTGATAGGGGGTTTGCATCAGGTTATTGTTGATAGGCATGGATGCTGGTTCAAGTGAACAAATGCAAATTCATAAGACTTGTACCGAACGAATATACTGCGAAGAGTTCAGGCCCCATTCGTGTTTTTCGCCACAATCAGAAACGGCCTTAACTTCTCCAGTGTTTTTTCCTTGATGCCCCGTATTCGCATCAAGTCTTCAACAGATTGGAAAGGTCCCTTCGATTCGCGATTTTCCAGAATACGTTCCGCCAGAGCTGGGCCAATGCCGGGCAGTGTCATCAGGTCTTCTTTCGTCGCTCGGTTCAGATCAATCTGTTTATTGGGTGGAGGTTTAGGAATGTACTGCTCAACTGCTGATGAAGTGTTTGCTTTACTTACAGATGGTGGTTTATCTGCTACCACCGTAGCAACAACGCGCAATCGCTCCAGCGTTGCCGGGCCAATTCCATGAACGTGTTTCAAATCTTCGAAGTGGGAAAACGGTCCATACTTTTCACGATGGTTTACGATCCTTGCAGCCAGATGTGGGCCAATGCCAGAGAGTTGCTGAAGCGTCGCGCTGTCTGCCTGGTTGAGATCGATACTTGGCGAAGCTTGTAAAATGGGCATGGGGGGCTGGCTCAGCTTCCACGCCGACTGAACAACAATCAAAGCGCAAATACCAAGCACAAATGCCAACGCATATTCCCAGGAACGTGGCCAGGTAAGCCAGGTGGGTAACCGCCAAGCTCTCAATGCAGATATATGTCCGGTAGGTTTAGCCTCACCTGCACCCGGCAATTCCGTTTTTCCATTCATTCGTTTGAGCCGAAGCATGCATTAAGACTAACTCAGAAGAACTCGATTCCCAAGAGATTTTTCAAGGAGTAGCGAAAATGGTTTTTGGCATCACGGAAGGTGTATGCTAGACTACAACAACTCGAAGCAGCGGTTCTATGAAGTACTTATCCCTATTCATCGTAACACTTTGCATCAACCTTGCACTCTGTCAGTCGAGTGTCAAGGCCGCAGGTTGACGGGATGGCCAATGTGAAACAGTTGTTTCACCCGAAGAAATGCAACAAAGACAACAAAACAAGATGCTGTTCTTCGGTGGGATAGGGATCGCTATCGTAGGAGCTGGGTTGTATCAGTTCTTCAAAGACGCCTGGACAGCCAGTTCGAATACCAGCCGACAACGGCAGCCGTGGGATTTGCCATAACCATCAGTATCAATCGAGCCGCCCATGCTGATACGCCTGGTACCTCTGGATGAAGCAGATTCGCTGCCAACCATTATTGTTGACAGGCCCGTCATTCTGATCGGTCGACATCCGGAATGCGATGTTCAGATTCGGTCATCGAAGGTATCTCGAAAACATTGCTGCGTCGCTGAAGTCGAAGTCGATGGCTCCTCGATGCTCTGTGTTCGCGATCTCGATAGCACCAACGGCACGCGTATCAACGGCAACCTGGTTCAGGAAGGCAGGCTGAAGGAAGACGATGAGCTGACGATTGGTGCTTTTCGTTTCAAAGTAACCATTCAGCCTTTGAGCATCAGGGTAGGTGATCCGCTCGTTTCATGTGATTACCCGATCCCTATTCTTGAAGCACCGTTTGATCACATCCTCGACAGCCCATCGAATGAACTGGACCCCGAGGATGAAACCGTGCAGAAGTGATGCACGTTTACTGCTTATTACCAATGCAATAAAGTTTCTCATATCCCCGCAGGTAGATTTTTCCATTCGCAATAACAGGCGATGCTGAAATCTGATCGCTCAGTTTGTTGACACTCAGTGATTCAAATGTCTTCCCGGCTTTAGTTACTGTTACGGTGCCATCACGTGCGGTGCAGAAAATCTTTCCATCAGCAAACACCGGTGAGGCACGGTAACGCGCAGAATGGATTCGCTGGTTGTAGTATTCTTTCCCTGTTTCTGCATCAATGCAGATCAACACGCCGTTTTCACGACAGAGGTAAACAAGGCCTTCGTGAATGAGCGGACTAGGCACATCGGGTGTTTCACGCGTACGTCGCCATTGTTCATAGGGGCTGCCTGGGCCTACATTTCCCTGAGCACCAGGCTTCAAACCAACCACCGGACCATTTTTGGCGGTAGGCACCACAATGAGATCTTCGGAACAGGCAGGCGAAGCAACGAAACGAAGGTAGGGGTTGTATTTCTCCTTCGGATTTAAGCCACCTAATCGCCAGATTTCTCTGCCATCCTTCAGATCATGAGCGGTGGTGTAATCGTTGCCATGAACCACCAGGTAGGCATTGTCCCCCTTGTTCCACATGACTGCCGATGCATAGGAATGTTCATTTTCAGTATGGCCATCACTGGGTCGTTGGACCTTCCAGACATCCTTGCCATCAGCTGCATTCAGGCAGATAACAAACTGCCCATCGGTGTGAATCAGTTGCCAATAGAGTTTGTCCTGATGGAGCACCGGTGTTGAACTGATGCCAAACTGAATGTTGAATTTCCCGTAGCGTTCCTGGGCATCGAATTGCCAGACAACATTCCCATTCATGTCGAAACAGGTGAACTCGCCAGTGCCAACAAAAACATAGATATGTTTGCCGTTGGTAGAAGGGGATGCCGAAACGGAATTACCCTCGTCACCTCGTGCTCGCGATCCCTTTTTGGTTGACACCGGTTTCTCCCAGATGGATTTGCCGGTGTCGGCATCAATGCAAAGCAGCGAAGAAGTTCGATCCTTGTTTTCACTCACGACATAGAGTTTGTTTTCCCAGAGAACCGGCGTGGCTCCACCCATTCCAGGCAAAGGAACAGACCAAAGCATATTCTCAGTGGCATTCCAGGAAGCAGGCACCTTGACAGCCTGGCTGATTCCGTTTCCTGCTGGACCACGCCATTGCGGCCATTGATCAGTGCCTGCAACAGTACCTGTGATCGCTATCAGTCCTAACAACATAAACAGACGTAGAGAAACCATAGTGCTCTCGGTGATGTGTCTTGAGGGTAGGATGTACCACGGATACCGGCGAGTAATTGCTAATTTATCGAAGCAGGTGACCTTACTTCAAGTTCTGATGTTATTTCTATCATTCAGCATTCATATTCAGAAATAAAACCCTCTTGAAATCTTTACTTGCCAACCGTCCTCGAAAGTGGTTTACTCTGGCATACTAATTTCGGAAGGTATCTTGCATGCGACGCGTATTCTTGCCGTTAATAGCAGCACTCATCATTGGAACCATCGCCTATTCTGCCGGGGCTTTGCGACAGGAACCATCTGCCCCATCTGATACCGGTACCAGAACTCCCTGGACATCACTGAATTACAACAATTCCGATGAGACCTTTCGATTTGCGGTAGTCAGCGACCGCACGGGCGGACACCGTGCCGAGATATTCTCCAAAGCCGTGGCACAATTGAATTTGATGCAGCCTGAGTTTGTCTTATCGGTAGGTGATCTGATTGAAGGATACAGCACCGATCAGCAAGCCATCGCCGGCATGTGGAATGAATTTGACAGCTACATCAGCAAATTGCAGATGCCATTCTTTCATGTGCCAGGCAACCATGATGTACCTAATCTGCCCATGATCAAGCACTGGAAATCCAAGTTTGGCAAAATCTACTATCACTTCGTCTACAAAAACGTGCTGTTTCTCTGCTTGAACACGGAAGATTTTCCAGAAGGACAAAAGCAGGCTACACGCATTTCACCAGAGCAGACTGCGTATTTTGCCAAAGTACTGGAAGAGAACAAGAACGTGCGATGGACGATTGTCTGTATGCATAAGCCTGTCTGGAATGCGACGAATGCAGATGAGATTGGTTTCATTGCGTTTGAAAAACTACTCCAGGACAGGCCCTATACGATGTTTGCAGGCCACATTCACCATTACCAGAAAGTGGTCAGGCATGGACGCAATTATTATCAACTCGCGACGACCGGTGGTGGCAGCAAGCTGCGTGGCATTCAGTACGGTGAATTCGATCACATCACCTGGGTGACCATGAAAAAAGATGGTCCGGTGCTCGCCAATGTGCTTCTCAATGGCATTCTGCCTGAAGACCTGAGTGCGATACAGCCTGTTGCTGAGGAAAAGGGAGCGCCGATTCGAGATCGTAGGGAACTCGTTGCAGCATCAGGCAAAGTGCTTCTGAACGGTCAGCCCATTGAAAATGCAGAAGTAGTCTATTACTACCAGGTTCCACCCGAAGAACAGGCCAAAGTCAAAGGGCAGAAGCAGATCAGGGCCAGCGATGCGGTCACCAATGCTCAGGGTGAATTTACGTTAAGTACTTACAAGCTGTACGATGGTGCGCCACGTGGAGAATACATCATCACTGTGTTGCCATTTAAATCCAGAACAGGTCTGCCGGTCAATGCACCTGAGATCCCTGCTATCTATACCAAACCGGCGACGTCACCACTCAAAACCACCATCAAGGATGGGCGGAATGAAATAACTCTGGATTTAAAGGCGCCATAGAGACCTGTGCATCAGAAAAATTCGGTGGACACGATAAAATAAACTGCGTGCTTTCGCAGAGCGATCAACTTCTGTATAGTGTAGCACTTGGAATTGTTCAGTCTGGTTTGTGTATTCATGGGTTACCAGGATCGCGATTACTTTAGAGATGAACGTCGGCCCTTTCTGGATTTGATTCGTTCCTCCAGAACATGTTGGGTCATCATTGTCGTTGCAGCACTCTTTTATCTGCTGATTGCCTTCAGCGCTGACAGTTCGCAGCCGGTAGATGAGTACCTTCAGCTTGATTCCCAGGCCATGGTGAGCCCCTGGCAATGGTATCGCCTGTTCACTGCCGGTTTTGTGGATGATCAACCCTGGCACCTGGCGATTACGCTACTGTTGATCTGGCTCATCGGTCATGATCTGGAAGTTCAGGCTGGTTCACGTGAATTCATCAGTTTTGCATTAGTTTGTCTCGTAATCAGCAACCTGACGTTGCTGATGGTTTCCTGGTACATCCATCCAGTAAGGCATTTGCCTGCCTTTGGACTGACGGGTTTCTGTGTCGGTCTGTGGACTTGGGCAACGTGGGCTTCGCCTTATCATACCGTCAACCTGGCATTTATTCATATCCCGCGTTGGATTCTGTTTCTGTTGCTGATACTGCTGGAAGCATTTTTCTTCATGCAGTTTCAACCTGTTGCCCTTCGCCTGGCAGCATTGGTTCCACCCATGCTGCTGGCACTCATCTATGCTCAGTTCGATTTGAAACTGACCGAGTGGTACCAGACATTTTCAAGTTCAGCCAGATCGTCGCGGAAAGCTGTTGCTCATTCGGAAACTCGGAATCTGCAGGAAAAGAGAAGAGTGTTAACACGCGAAATGCAGTCTGCCTCAGAACGTAACAACACTGGAAACATGAAAATCGATGAACAATTGGAAGCCAAGCTGGATGCAGTTCTTGAAAAGGTCAGTCAAAGTGGCATGCAGAGCCTCTCGGATAATGAGAAAAAGATTCTAAAAGATGCCAGTGAAATCATGAAGAAACGCAAAAATTAGTTAAGTTTTCAAAGAGGAGTATCGGTGGCACAGACATTCCTTTCTGTGCGCACAAACAAGACGACTGTGCCACCTGATAAAGCTATGATTTTGAGATATTTTCTTACTCACCATGAAGTTTAGAAAAATCGCAACCTAGAATTCTACCGTCTTGCGAATGGCAGCAAGAATGCGCGGGACGCTGGGCAGATAACCTGATTCACGTGCAAAGAACGGATAGGGAATGTCGTAACCACAGACCCGTGCAATCGGCGCTTCCAGATGAAGCAATGCATGATCGTTGATACGGGAAATAATCTCAGAACCAACGCCACAGCTTTGCGGCGCTTCATGCACAATAACACAGCGACCTGTCTTTTTGACAGAATTGATAATCGTCTCGGTATCCATCGGCACAATGGACAAGAGATCAATCACTTCAACGGAAACTTTCAATTCGGATGCTGCCTTGTCAGCCGCCTCCAGACTTTCCTGCAGCATGGCACCGTAGCTGATGAGGGTGATATCCTTGCCTTCGTGAACCAGCTGGGCCTGGCCAAAGGGAATCGCTTCAGCGCCTTCAGGCACTTCTTCGCGAATCGCACGATAAACCCGTTTTGGTTCCAGGTACATGACAGGATCAGGATCGCGAATGGCACTCAGCAGTAGGCCATGTGCATTGCGTGGCCCGGAGGGGAACACCACTTTCAGTCCAGGCGACTGAACATAGAGTGCTTCTTCGGAATCGTTATGATGTTCGAGTGCCCTGATACCGCCACCAATCGGAGCACGCATGACCATGGGAACATGGTAATGTCCCCAGGATCGGGTGCGATAGCGGGCTGCATGGCAGTTGAGTTGATGAAAACCGTTGTGCATGAAGCCGGAGAACTGGATTTCTGCAATGGGCTTGAGGCCTCCCAATGCCATGCCCAGTGCACAACCCAGGATGCCTGCCTCGGAAACAGGTGTATCAATCACACGCTTGTTGCCGAAGCGATCAAGAAGTCCTTCGGTGACACGAAAAACTCCACCCACCTGGGCAACATCTTCACCCAGAATAACCACCTTGTCATCACGCTCCATTTCTTCGTGGAGTGCTTGATTCAGGGCTTTAACCATATTGATGACAGGCATGATGCAATTCCGTGTGGTATCTGACGCGTTGCGATTATTCGATCAATTTCAAGGGGATAATGAACAGGCCGGTTGCTGATGACAGTAACCGGCATGGTATGGAAGTTTTCTAGTGGTGCAGAGCTGCAACTTCCTCGGCGAACTCGAGTGCATGTTCCTTTTGCGCGACCAGATCCGGTGTCATCTCACTGTAAACATGGTCGAACATTTCATAAGGATTGATGGCCTGGAACTCTGCTTCTGCTTCACGAACAGCTTCCTCAATTTCGACAGCAATTTCCTGTTCCAGCTTGGTCTGCCAGGCTTCTGACCAGAGTTTTTTCTTTTCCATGTAAGCCTTGAAACGGATCATGGGGTCGCGAGGCTTCCAGACTTCCACCTCTTTTTCACTGCGGTAGCGTTTGGGATCGTCAGCGGTGGTATGAGCTCCCAGGCGGTAAGTAACACTTTCAATCAGCGTGGGACCTTCACCCTTCCGTGCGCGATCGAGTGCTTCCTTGCAGGCAACATAAGTGGCCATGAAATCATTGCCATCGACCTGTATGCCGGGGAAGCCGTAGCCGACTGCTTTTTGGGCCAGTGTTTCCGAGGCACATTGCGTGGTGCGAGGGACCGAAATGGCCCAGCCGTTGTTGATACAAACGAAGATGACCGGCAACTTGAAGATGCCGGCCATGTTACAGGCTTCGTGGAAGTCGCCCTCGGAGGAGCCACCATCCCCAAAAAATGTCAGGACCACTCCGGGCTTGTTCTGAATCTGATTAGCCCAGGCCAAACCAGCACCATGCAGCGTCTGGCTGCCAATAGCAATGGGGATTGGCAGAATTTTGACTTCAGGCGGGAAGACATTCGCTTCTTCCATTCCCATGAAGTATTGCAAAATATTCTTGATCGGGGCACCGCGATAGAACAATGCAGCAGTTTCACGGAAAGCGGGAACGATCGAGTCATCTTTGCCAAGTGCATATCCGTAACCCAGGCAACCTTCTTGCCCTTTCACACCCGGGAATGTTCCCATACGGCCCTGAGCCTGCAACTTATACATGCGGTCATCCACCATGCGGGCTTTCAGCATGGTGCGATAGAGTTCTTTCAAATCCTGATCAGGAATTTTTGGATCGAGTGCCGGGTCAACATTCCCGTCTTGATCCATGATTTGCAAATGCTCTATGGTGAATTGCTTCAGAGCGGTGCGTGGCATAGGTTCACTGTTCCCTTCTCGACCCTGGGAGAGGTTCGGCTGTTACGCCATCTCTACAATATCTGACAGGTATACCTGCACTCATGTAAGTATACGTCAGACAGTATTCAAGAGACTACTTTTTATCTCACAGAAATGCTTTTTATCCTAACCAGCACAGAAGAGCAACTCTTGCCGGTACATTCTGTCGTCAATCCTAAAGCAGGTACTTGACAAGACTTCATGAATAATACGTGCTGTGTACGAAAAGTCCGCACGACCGTAACTGGTTCTTAGCAGGTAGCCAGTCTAATTTCATGGTTATCCAGCAAGACTCTAGCCTGAGGAATGCCAATAAGTTACGATACTTCCATCAACCATTGAGGTTCCCATGATTCGAGTCGCTTGCCCAAAATGTGCCAAACCCTTGGGATTACCAGATAATGCTTCGGGTAAAAAAGTGAAATGCCCCAAGTGCCAGCAGGTTTTCCAGGCGCCATTGTCGAGCACAGCGACTGTTGCAGTTGGAAAAACAGCTGCGGAGATTGATGAAGCGACGCCTTATCTCATTCAGGAAGATAAGCCTTCACCGGAGCAGATAAAAAAATCAGCACAGGGCGAAGCAGTCGATCAGATGGTGGTAGATGCCAATCGTGTCAGACATCGAAATAAAGCTTGGGAACTGGTTGGGTTACCTGCTAAATTCATCAAACGAGCAGCGTTAAGTGCCTGTATTTTCTGGGTATTTTTGTATCTGTTTCTTACTATGGTGATTGTACTAGCCAACCACAACATGGAAGCAGCGGAAAAAACGGAAGGCTTCATAAATACCGGTGGAATTAAATCACTTCCGCGATATCTGTTCGTTCAGGACGTGATTCCCATGCTGACACCGCAGAGACTGCCTCCACTGCCATTCTGGGGCATTATCACTGGTGGGTTAGTCGTTGCGTTGCTGGTCTATGGCCTGCAGTTAGCAGGTGCAGAATCGATGAAGAAACTGGAAAACTATCGGCTTTCAATGTTCTCCATGATTGTCGGTACGCTTTCGCTAAACCTCTTTGGCATATGGGGACTACTGACGTTATTGAACAAAGACGTTCAATACGAATTCAGGGTTTCCAAGCGTCGTTCGGAAGGTAAATCAGGTGAAGAGCTCTACGAAGAAGAATTCGATGAGGACGATGAAGACGAGGAGGATGAAGAAGTTGAAGACGATGAAGAAGAGGAAGACGAAGAGGATTAATGAGGCTCAATGTTCTTCAAGAAGTTATTTGACTCGCGTCTGGTGAACATATAATGTCCACAACTTTGCTGCATGTATCGGGCTGGTCTGCCCAGATAGTGCAGCGTACATTCAATAGGAGATTGTCAAGTGAAGTGGATCGCTACATTGTCATTGGCGCTGTTTGCACTTGGTTTTTCCATTGCCCAGGATGATAAAAAGAAAGACGAAGACAAGATTCAGGGTAAATGGGAAATGACCAAGGGCGAAATGAATGGCGAAAGCCTGCCCGAAGATTTTGTGAAAGGATTTTCCCTGACGTTCACCAAGGGAAAGTTTGAAGCCAAGCTGGCTGACGGTTCTGGTGAAGAAGGTGAATTCAAACTGGATAGCGCTGCCAAGCCACATGCAACTGCCTCCTTCACAGCTAACGGCGAGACCCGAAAGGGTATCTACAAATGGGATGGCGACACTCTGCACATGTGTGTCAGTGACAAAGGTGGAGAACTGCCGAAGGAATTTGCTGGCAAAGACGGTCACTTGCTGTTTGTCCTGAAAAAAGCCAAGTAAGTTTCCATTCGACCGGTGACATCATCAACAGGCCACATGATCATTGCATGTGGCCTGAAGCTTTTCCAGCAGTGCAAAGTGAATGAACCCATTACAAATCTAACCTTATGGGCACATTGCTGCACGTTGCCCAGCACATCTACTTGAACCAGTGCGTCTGGTTCCTATCAAAACACTATCAGTGCATGGCTTACCAGCAGGAATTTACACATGGCTCAAAAAGAGTTCAAGTTGCCCGACTTGGGTGAAGGTCTCAAAGAAGGCACACTCGTGGGATGGAAGGTCAAAGAAGGGGAGACTATAGCCTCGGAACAGGCGATTGCCGAAGTGGAAACCGATAAGGCAACCACAGAGCTTCCAAGTCCTTTTGCAGGTAAGGTAGTCAAGCTACACTACAAGCCCGGTGATGTAATTCCGGTAGGCCAGGTCATTCTTACAGTTGAAGTTGCTGGCAGTACGGCGCCTGCTGCCAAGACACCAGCCAAACCTGCAGCCAAAGCAGCACCAGCCAAATCTCCAGTCGCTACCAAACCTGCCGCAGCAGAAATAAAATCACCAGCTCCTGCGGTTCCTGCAACACCCAAGGCTGCTTCTGCGCCCGCAGCTCCAGTTGTCGCACAAAAGACTTTGCCAGAAAGTTCCGCTGTACTCAATCCATCCACCATTCTGGCGGCACCGGCTACACGTAAACTCGCACGTGAAAAAGGTGTTGATCTGAAAAATGTTCGAGGCACCGGCCCTGGCGGTAGAATCACTCAGGAGGATGTCCTCTCGTTTGTCAGTGGTGGCGGGCGGGCCATGGATGATCTGATGGCTCCTATCGCAACGCATGGCGAAGGTGGTGGCCTGACATTCCCCCGACCCATGCTGCCTGACTTTTCAAGGTTTGGCGAATCAGAACGCAAGCCCGCTTCACCCATTCGCCGTCGTATCGTGCAGGCAATGACCATTTCATCTCAGGTCACCGCTGCGGTTACCTATACTGATGAAGCAGACATCTCTGCCTTGGAAAAGTTTCGAAGCGATGCCAAAGACATCACCAAGGAACGAGGCATCAAGCTGACCAGTCTGGCAGTAGTGGCCAAGGCTTGCGCTGCTGCCTTGCAGCGGTTTCCTGATTTCAACGCCAGCTACGATGACGACAAGCAGGAAGTGGTCTACAAGAAGTATTATCACATCGGAATTGCCGTTGATTCACCCGCAGGGCTCCTGGTTCCAGTGTTGCGAAATGCTGACAGCCGACCCATCAGCGAACTGGCTGGTGAAATAGTTTCATTGGCGGAAGCCGCACGCACCGGCAAGATCCAGCGGGAGCAGATGCAGGGTGGCACCTTTACCATCACCAACATCGGCGTCATTGGCGGGTTGAGTTTTACGCCTGTCATTAACTGGCCTGAAGTAGCTATTCTGGGGCTTGGTCGTACGCAGGAACGCCTGGCATTCGATACTGATGGCAAAACCATCATAGCGAAGAAAATGATGCCATTGTGTCTTACGTTTGATCATCGCTTGATCGACGGCGCTGCTGCTGCTCGCTTTGTCAACGCCATTAAAGAGTATCTGGAAAACCCGCTGTTGTTGCTGATGGATGCCTGATCTCTTGAAGTGTTCAAGTGGAATAATCACAATCGGGATGATGCTGCGCAGCGAACAGGGTGATTCTGTCAAAGGGAACGATTCATGGTTATCGGTGATTTCAAGGAACAGGTCGATGTGGTTGTGGTAGGCGGTGGGCCTGGCGGGTATGCAGCTGCCTTTCATGCTGCCGATCTCGGCCTCGATGTAGCCCTGGTGGAAGAAGATGCACGCCTGGGGGGCACCTGCCTGTTGCGAGGCTGCATACCCTCTAAAGCCATGATCACTGCAGCGGAAAAGTATCACCAGTTAGCCAGCCTGGAAAAAATGGGCATCTCCATTTCGGGCAAAGCCAGTTTCGACATCAAGAAGATGGCAGCATGGCGAGATAACGTACTCAAGGAATTGACCGGCGGCCTCGATGGTTTATCCAAGGCACGCAACATTCGACGTTTCGAGGGCAGGGGATACCTTTCGGGTCCGAATGAACTCAAGATTGCAGCTTCTGGATCGTCTCTCAAAATCCAGTTCAATCGGGCAATCCTGGCCCTGGGCAGTCGGGTTTTGATGCCCAAGCCTTTTGTGCGTTCCGAACGCGTCATCACTTCGGATGAAGCTACCAACATCGACTATCTGCCAGACAGCGTTCTGGTTGTGGGCGGTGGATACATTGGCATGGAACTCGGTGGCTGCTTTGCCTCACTGGGAAGCAAGGTTACAATTGTTGAAATGCTCGACCATCTGCTACCAGGCACCGATGCAGATATGACCCGTATCGTTCGAAAGCACATGGAAGCCAAGGGTGTACAATTCCAGCTCGAAAGCAAGGTAACGGAAGTTACTCCAGGCAAGAACAGCGTGAAGGTGACAGTCCAGGCTAAAGATGGAACTGCCACGGTATCAGAATATGATCGCGTACTGGTGTGTGTCGGCCGATCACCCAATACCGATGATTTTGGTCTGGAAGCTGTAGGTGTCAAAGTGGAAAAAGGTTTTATCAAGGTCAATGAACAGTGCCAGACTTCAGTACCACATATTTTTGCCATTGGTGATTGCACTGGTCAGCCGATGCTGGCACATCGGGCACATCGTATGGGTGCCGTTGCCGCAGAGGTTCTTGCTGGAAAGAAATCTGCATTTGACAACCGTACTATCCCAGCGGTCATCTTCACCGATCCGGAAATTGCGTACTGTGGATTGTCGGAAGAGGATGCCAAGGCCGCCGGGTATGAAGTATCCGTTGGCAAAATGTTTTTTGCCGCCAGTGGCCGAGCCAAATCGATGGATGCACAGGATGGCTTTGTCAAAGTGATTGCTGATAAGAAGACCGATGTGATCCTGGGTGTGAGAATGGTTGGTCCACACGTTTCTGAAATGCTGGCAACAGCCACGATAGCCGTGGAAAACGCGTTAACCGTGGAGGATATTACAGCTACCATTCACGCGCATCCTACGCTGGCCGAGACCTTCCTGGAAGCAACTGAAGCGGTACATGGAATGGCAGTCCATGCAGCCAGACCTCGTACAGCAGCCAAGGCTGCTCATTGATTGTTGAGCAACGGCTTAATTGCTATTTCAGCAAAAAGCCCAGCATGAACACCAGGGCCATGAGCAGCACCACATTCAGAACTACCGAGGCAATCAGCCAGGGTTTCAGAGGATTGACTAACTGAGGCAAAACTACAGTCGGGCTGCTGAGTTCTTCCTTGATCGGCTTGGGTGCAGGAGTTGGTGAAGCCTGTTCTTCTGCTTCAATGATTTCCAGAAGTCGTGCCACGTTCATGGCGTCGGGCGGCCTGTCTTTCGGATCTTTCTTCATCATCCGTTCAATAAGCCGCGAAAGTTTCGTCGGCGTATGCGGACTGACTTCCTTGACCGTAGGCGCATCCTGTGTTGCCAGCTTGGAAATCACATCGGCAACGGTTTCCCCGGGGAAGGGCAACTTGCCCGTGCATAAACGATAGAGCACAATGCCCAGACTGAAGAGATCGGAACGGGCATCCACTTTGCCGCTGGTTGCCTGTTCTGGCGACATGTAAAGCGGTGTTCCTACTATTACACCGTGACGAGTCAAACCCTGTGTTTGTTCCTGTAGGCGGGCCATACCGAAATCAAGAATCTTCACACGGAACATTTTCCGGTCGCCCCCGGTAGGGTCAGCAAGTGTTTCCAGCCAGATGTTGCTGGGCTTGATATCCCGATGAATCAACTTCATGGCATGGGCAGCAGACAGCCCTTTGGCTATTTCCCGTCCTAACCGAGTGATCTGCATAATGGAAAACTGATGATTGGTCTTGAGCAGATGATCAAGAGTAAAGCCATTGAGCAGTTCCATGGCCAGGTAAGGAATGCCTTTATCCTCACCAACCGCATGTACCAGCGGAACGTGCGGGCTTTTGATCATGGCACACAGGCGAGCTTCCCGCATGAATCGTTCTTTAACGATGTCGTCCTGAAGCCATTTCTTGTTAAGAACTTTCAGTGCTACCGGGCGATTGATAATATGATCGACGGCTTCATAAACAGTACCTACACCACCAAAGCCGATAACCTTGATAATGCGATAAGGGCCAATTTGCTTGAGATCATCAGTAACATCAGTCGTGGAAGGTGGACGATTGGCAACTTCCATATCATTAATTACCATAGTCTTTGGCTTTTCCTGATGTGCTGTTCCTTCAACAGACATCTTGGTAGTGGTTTCCTGAGGCTCTTCTTTGGGATGCGTCATCGATTCTGTTCGATAAGTGGGCAATCATCCATTTTTTTATATTACCATATTTGCAGGAATAAGCATAATATTATTATCATTTGATCCAGTTTAACTCATGTTTCATTATTTTATCATTAATTTGCTTACACTTTAATTGCATTGCTCAGTTGGCGATGACTTCCTTGTGCAAAACAGTTATTACTGAGCATCGAAACAGCTATTCAGGTTCAATCATGTACAAATATGTACTTTGCTGGCGGTATCTATGGACACGGTATTTAGCGTTAGCCAGCATTATCAGCGTGATGCTGGGGGTTGGAACCCTGGTGGTTGTTAACAGTGTCATGGCTGGTTTTTCGTCCAAACTGTTGAATCGATTTCGAGGCTTGCAGTCTGATCTGGTCGTCAAATCCAGATCGATTTACGGATTCCATGATCTCCAAGCCAAGATGAATACGATCAGGCAACGGATGGGACCTAAAATTGCTGAAATCGCTCCAGTGATTGAAGCCTTTGCGTTAGCTCAGTACAAGCTGGATCGAAGCGACATAGTTATTAAGAAGCCAATCAAGGTGATCGGCATTGATCCCATCACGCGGGCGGCAACCAGCGACTTTGCCAACTGGCTGATGCATCCTGATAACAAGCAAGATCCGTCAAAGTGCTTTGATCTGCGTGGCGATGCACTCAAAGACTTTCAGAATTTTCATCAGAACTTCTGGCGAACGCCAACCTTGCCTCCCGGCATGATGCCTCCTGAACAAACTTCAAATGGATCGAGCATCATTCAGGTTCAGGGTGAGAATAAGCCGCAGAATCAGTTGCCACCGGCGCCAGCAGCAGGCAAGCCACCAGAGCTCCCTCCTGCAAAGATGTTCGGAGCAGTGGCAGGCTGGGGGTTGGCAACCATTCGTTCACCCAAATCGGTTAACGCTGATCCCAATAACCCCACTGCTGCCGATAGGATCATTCTTCATCCAGGCGATCTCGTCAAACTCACGTTTTCGACAAGAGATGATATTGAAGGTCATGATGGTGGAACGCGGATGCAGACTTTCCATACAGCAGACTTCGTCGTGACCGATCTGTTTCGCAGCGACATGAGCATGATCGATTCCATGGTCATTTTCGTCACGCTCGAAGATTTGCAGCAACTGCAGACCATGCACAACAGGGCAACATCACTCGAAATCAAACTGACTGATTATGATCGGGATATCAATCAGGTTCTTGCAGAGTTGCATACGCTGTTTCCTGAGACCTTTTACGAAGTAAAGACTTGGAAAGAAATCGGCGGCCCGGTCATCTCGGCCATAGCAGTGGAACGGTCGATTTTGAACGTGTTATTGTTCCTCATCATTGCTGTGGCAGGCTTTGGCATCCTGGCGATCTTTTACATGATCGTCGTGGAAAAGACTCGCGACATCGGCATTTTGAAATCGCTTGGCGCCTCCAACTGGGGCATCATGGGTATATTTGTCAGTTACGGGTTGCTACTTGGTATCGTTGGCTCGGGGCTGGGCACACTTGGTGGAATCGCGTTCACCAATTACATCAATGAAATCGAAGGTGTCATTTCCAAGCTCAGTGGCCAGGAAGTGTTTCCACGCGATCTTTATTTCTTTGACAAGATTCCCGTGCAAATCAGCCCGTGGATGCTGCTGGGTGTAAACATCGGCGCCATTGCCATTGCAACCGCTGCCAGCGTGCTGCCTGCGATTCGTGCTGCCATGCTGCATCCCGTACGGGCGTTGCGGTTTGAATAGACTGCGGACTACCCAGACAATTTTTGAGAAGGCGAAACTGTGGAACATCTTTCAACAGTTGGATTGAAGAAAAGCTATCACAAGTACCGGATCGATATTCCGGTATTGCAGGGTGTTGACCTGGCGGTGGAGAAAGGTTCCTTTGTCAGCATTGTGGGAACATCCGGTTCCGGTAAGAGCACTCTGTTGCATCTCCTGGGAACTCTCGATAAGCCGGACGCTGGTGAAATCAGGCTGGAAGGCAGACGAATTGATAATCTGTCATTGCATGATCGAGATCATCTTCGCAACACGACGTTTGGATTTATTTTCCAGTTTTATCACCTGCTGCCAGAATTGACGGTGCTCGAAAACGTCTCAATCCCTGCCATGATCAGGCATTCAGCATTGGGTTGGCTGGGACGAAGCAAGACACTGAAAAAAGCTGCCCAAGCCATGCTCGAGCGTGTTGGCCTGGGGCATCGCCTGCGTCATAAACCACGCGAACTTTCTGGTGGCGAGATGCAGCGTGCAGCCATTGCCCGTGCCTTGATTTCCCAGCCGCAGATTCTCCTGGCGGATGAACCAACAGGCAATCTCGATGCGGATACCGGTGGAGAAGTTTTGCGACTTCTTCAGGAACTCAATCGCGAGGAAGGGCTGACCATCATCATGGTGACCCATAACCGCGATATGGCCCAGCAGAGCGGTAAAGTGTTGCACATGATACGAGGTCAGCTCAAGAGTGAACCTGAGGGGGGACATCATGCCTCTTCAGGAATAGAAAGACTTAAACTGATGAGTGCCTGAAGGCCTGTCAGTGAAGAGTCTGAATCGAACTCACTGACAAGCAAGGGCGACACCATGAAGGTCTACATCGACGGCAAATTCTACGACAAGAAAGATGCCAAGATTTCCGTGTATGATCACGGCTTACTCTACGGCGACGGAGTTTTTGAAGGCATCCGCGTCTACCATGGAAAAGTGTTCAAACTACGAGCACACGTGGAACGACTTTGCGACAGCGCGAAAGCCATTGGCATTAAATTGCCCTGGTCACAACGTGATATCGCGAAAGCCATTCTCGATACGGTCAAGAACAGCCCGGGATGTGAATACCTTCGTCCCATTATCACCCGTGGCGAAGGTGGTTTGGGGCTTGATCCACGCAAATGCGAAAAGCCATGCCTGATTGTGATTGCTGATACTATCAGCCTGTATCCCAAGGAATGCTACGACATTGGTTTGAACGTTGCTACTGTGGGAACCATGCGGAATCATCCAGCTGCCACGAATGCTCGTGTCAAATCGTTGAATTACCTGAACAACGTCATGGCACGCATGGAAGCAACGCTCAGCAATTGCCAGGAAGCCTTGATGCTGAACCATAAGGGTGAAGTATCAGAATGTTCTGGTGATAACATCTTCCTCGTAAAGGACGGCGAGCTGTATACACCATCGATTGATGCAGGCATCCTGGATGGCATTACGCGCCGGTGCGTTATCAAACTCGCCAGGCATCATGGCATTACCGTCCACATCTGTGCTTTGTCCCGGTTTGATGTCTACATTGCCGACGAATGCTTCCTGACTGGAACCGCTGCAGAGATTGTTCCAGTAGCTACCGTTGATGGTCGCACCATTGGCACTGGAAAAGCTGGCCCGGTTACAAAAAAACTCCTGGGTGCCTACAAGGAATTAGTCACAGAGCCAGAAGACGAGTTGAGTACTATTCCTGGGTAAAAAGTGTTTAACTCACAATAGATACAGGCAGCCTTCAGGCTGCCTGTTATTTTTTATCTGCAGATAATTGACGAAACATATCGCAGATAATGGGGGCCATTTCCGGGCCACAACTGTTTTCTTCGCCGTACTGATCTTTCTTTCTGCCATAACAGAACGGTGGCTTGCTATCCCACTGCCTTTTGGGAATGATGTAGCCAAGCTCGTCATTTGCCAGTCCGAAGAGCATTTTGTGCCTGGCCTGCATGCTACCATAGATTGATGGCTCGACGGGTGCCTGCGGGAAATCTGCACCAGGATCAACAGGATCCTGCACTTTGCCAAACACCAGTTCCGGATAGATTTCGCCAGGGATGCAAGCTATCTGCACATCGCCTAGCGTAATCAGGCTGGTTTCGGTCACCATGCAAATGTTGCCTGTAGAGTTACGAGCAGGCAATTTTTCTCCCGCCTGCAGCGGATTATCGTTCCAGCGGAACGCGTCGCGATCCAGGACTCCCAGGGTGCGTCCCATCTTGTAAAGCGGATTCGCGAGAGGTATGTAAAACTCCTGACGGTCGATTTTCAATGGCGTTAAAGATACCGGCACAGAAGCATCTACAGCACGTTCAGCTACTTTCGCCAATTGCTTGCCATACTCGATGGTCATCTCCAGCGAGTTGGCAGGCAGCAGTGTTCCCTGTTCATCACGCACCTTAAGGCCCAGCGTAGTCATCAAGCCACCAACGGTGCCGGTGAAGTATGCCACGGGGCAGCCATACTTCTTTTGCAAGGCTTCACAGCAGTAGCCAACGTAATCGGCGCTGATTTTGGTGTTCTTGTCAGCCAGGGTTTCAGGATGGCAATGCCAGTTGACGAGCAAGCCGTTGATCTGTCCCTGGGTATTTTCGAATTTGAGTACATAGAGATCTTCGTGAAACAAATACGGTTCACGTTTATCAACCAGTAGTTCCGGCGCTTTGCAGACACCAAAACGGGCTTGGGATTCAGCCAGCGATTTCTCAGCTTCCTTCACAGCCTGAATTACTTCCTGCTCAACCAGTTTCAGATACGCAGGATTGATGCCATTCTTAACAGGCGAAGGCCCCCACAAGCCAAGCGTATCTGGCCCTTCGTGGTTATGGGTGCTGCTGACAACGACGTGGGCATAGCCAGGTAGGGCGCCGCGAACATTCAGGGCATTGGGATAAAAGAAGCCCACGATATCAACTGAGACCAGGGCAAGTTTGGAAGTGCCATCATCTAGCACAACCGCACGGGCAAACAGAGGGTCTTGTATGCCTGTCGCTACTCTATTCTGCCCAAACCCAGCCATGTAGACCGGTGGTTCACCAGGGCCAACCTTGGGTGTGATATCGCGCTTGGCGAAACCGACTTTAAGTACACCACTTACCTTATTTTCTGCAACTGGACTTGCTTCAGATTCAATCAAAAGCCTAGAGCAATAAACTGCCAAGGTGATAAGTGTCAGTGCGGAAACCGAGGCGAATATGCGGATCATGTCAGTCGCTCTCCGTTATGATGTTCGATGCCATTGTAAGCCATAAGACAGTTGGATGCCATAATAGAGTTCATGATGCTTCCTTCCCCTCGACATCTTATACCCGATTATGGCCAGGCGACCCCTCGCAGGCATAGAGTGGTTATCTGGTCATCATTTGCCATCGGGATTATCTCCGTAGTTTGCTGGCGCGTTTCAGCTTCATTACCAGAATCGTTTGCCATCGTTTGTCCGTACATATGCATTGCATCTTTAATCGTAATTGCCATGTTCGAATTCCTGAAGCAGCGTTATCAACTAAAACTCTTCCGGATGAGAAAAGAGGTCGTTGATGCAGTCTTGCTGAAAGGCGAAGAGCAGGTTCTTGTGCTGTATTCGGGTCTTGGCTTCATAGTTTCCAGTCTGGCACAGAAAATAACAACAGGCCGGGTAGTAGGCATCGATCCACGATATGCATCAAGCCAAAATGACATGGCTATTACCAATGCCGAAGAGAATGTCAGGCGAGAAGGTGTTGCTGAGAAGGTCGAACTTTACAGTGATGAGCTATCGCCCCTGCCACTTCCAGATAATCGCTTTGATGTTGTTGTGATGATGGAGACAGAAGCATTGGCAATGAAACTAATCAATGCAGACGAGGTGATTCGTGTGATGAAATCGGGAGGAAAGTTGTACATCAATTACAACCCGGCAACAGAAGCTATCATTGCCACCATGCTGCTGCATGGGTTTTCGGAGCACTCCGAAGCGAGATTGGTGCATTCACCAGGCAACCCGATACTGCTGTTGTGCCTGCAGAAACAATAAGATAACGGAAGTAACCGCCGAGGAACGAAATGGAAAACCAAGTGAAGCCACCACAAGGTGTCAGCGGGAAATGGATTGTGATGATCATCATTCCGGTGGTTATCTTATCAGCCATCTGGCTGGCCTATAATCGCTGGAATTTCAAGCATCCCACCAGCCTGGCTACACCACCTGAAAATAAAACGGCACCATGATCAGGATGTTTTGCGAACGACAGGTTTATTGCCTGGCGCCAGTCGCATATAGGGAGCGTAGGGGCCCAGTTTTTCTGTTCCATATACCCGTGCATAGTACATGAGAAGTCCATGCACTGCGTGATAAAGCGCTCCACCTTCCACTGGATCAAGCTGAACATCATAGACCAGTTTCGTCAGGTAGCTGGCCGCATCTTCCATCCAGGGTTCTCGAAGTTCCGAATCTCTGGCAGCCAGCGCAAGCCATTCGAAGGTATGGCCTGTGGTTGACATGCGCGTGCCGATATCCGACACATTGCCCTTCTTTACCAGATAATTGGTAGAAAAAGAACCATCTTCGTTGCGGATGTTCTTAACAGTAGTCTTGTAAGTGTTGAGTTTGTCGTCTATGCGTTTCCAGATGCCAGTGAGCTTACCGCCGTTTTGCAGATGGACATTCAACGCCCACGACAGACCAAACAGGCGATGGGTGCCGCCGCACGCCAGAGGCAGTTGTCCAATCTTGACTGCTTCATCAGGATCCATGGGTGAATCGAGTTCGTAGCGAACCATATCTTCCAGCGTCAGTGATTCATTGAACTGATTGGTCCATGATACCTGTGTTCCTTCATATTCAGAGACTATTAGAATGGCCCAGGCTAGTTCCTGTTTGCGTGTGACACTGGCACGGAACTTGGAGTAATTGACAAAGTCTGAAAACTTGTAGTCTTTATCGTACACCTTGAAGGGAAGCGACAATGGTACTCCCCACTGTGCCATCTCCGCCACAAACTGGTCCTGGTGGCCTTGGGCGAAAAACATGTCGGGTGCTGCTGCAGTATAAACATCAAGCCCCTGGGAACGGATATCAAAACGTAAGCCAGGCATCTCGCCACCCATGCGGATGTAATCAAGCGCCTTGACCTTCTTGCCTGCTTTCTTGTCATTCAGCATCAGGTCAGGCCCCAGACCCAGAATACCGTGGAAAACTGTCCAGAAACCATGGGAGGGATCAAGCTCCCGCTTGGCGATCATCTGGATCGCTTCATACATGCGTTTTTCCAGAGGATCAGTCACCGGCCCGGTAGTGGTGGGGGCAGTTGCGGTATTCACCGGTGGTGGAGCAGGGGGGCATCCCGTTGAACTGAATGCCAGAACGACCAGTAGAACCGTAAGCACGTAGCCAGCCTGTCGCATGGCGAATCCGCTCCTGGACAAGTTTTGTTTCATTCGTGAATTACACTCTAACAGTATTATTGACCATAATGTTCATTTCACCAAACGCAGCAAGGGTGAAAGCAGCCGATTCCATTCTGCATCGGTCAGATAACAAAGGCAAATAAGTAGAAAAATCGGTCCCAACAATGGAATCGGGTAGATGATCATGAGTCCTACGCATCCGACAACTGCACCGCCCAACAAAAGCCAACGAAATACTCCCGTTTTCCAGGCAAAAGTCGGAAAGAAAATCTGCCACGCCAGTACCACATACGCCGCTAACGAGATCATGCTTAGATAGCTTGATGCCCGGCTCCTCAGGTCGTTGATGGCTTCGAGTGTCAGCGTGGAAGGTCGATGTGCCGGATACCAGAATGCCACGCCAGCCCACCATTCTGCCATCTGCAGTTTGTGCAGACCCATGATGCAGATGGCGAGTGCGAAATGCACCTGCATCAGTCGCAGCGCCAGATTGGCTGCATTACAGTTAGACTTTGAATCTTTCAGCGAACGGCCGATCCAGTACGTGGTGGGAGCAAGCAGTTTTTCCAGCCAGGAACCATTCGTATCAGTGATATGCAGCAGGAGGTATCCAATCATCAGATAAAAGGAGACGATGCGGAATAACACATCCGTATCAATTTCGATGAGCGGATTGGCAGTAAACGAAACGACGATAAGCCACGTGAGCACACTGGTGATCCTGGTAAAGAATCCGAGTGTGAACAAGGCGACCACGACAATGCTGCCCCAATAGAAAGCCGATAAGGCTCCGGGACTGTCTGGAAGTACGTAGAGCAGCGACCAGTTCTGTCTGTCAACCATGTCTGAAGCAGTTCTGCCTGCCTCGGTGAAGGCCTGCTGATCAAACCATCCGTGATAGCTGAAAAAGTCGGTGAGGTAGCCCGAAAAGGGAAGCAACCAGCACAGAACGAGAATTCCAAAGAAGACGCGCAGAGCATGAAGCCCCAGCAGTTCGCGTCGGGCAAACCAGAATCTGACCCAGGCTGAATACCAAGCTGTTGATTCGTTCACTGGGGGAGCACTCCATAGCTCGATTGAAACCTTCTGAGAACATCTGCAGTAGGTGCTTCATCCTCTACCAGCACCATGGGCAGCACCGGTTCGTACCAGTAACGCACCAGCTCTACTTTGGGTTGTTCATATTGCCGTCCCAGGAACCGTGCAAACGATTTGGCAATCAGATACTGTGAGGCTGAAGGCGTCATGAAATTCTGATTGCGAGGAACCGCATTGGGGTTGTCAGATTTCAGCACCATGCGGTTATCCCCATCCGGGTGCCACCAGCGAACATTCTCCAGAGTCTTTCCAGGTGCTGCGATGACAACACTTTGTGGTGGTGGCAAAGGCTCATCATTACCCAGTTGCTGTGCAAGCTGAACTTGTCGATATCGAATGGAGGACGGTGCTTCAGGATCGGGAAAACTCTTCTTGCTGATGACATTACCAGCAGCATCTCTGAATATGCCTTCAAAACTGATTTCGAGCGTTTCCTGCCGAATGGAACTGAAACGAAAACTGCTGTAAATCCTCAACAAACGCTGATATTGTTCCAGTAGATTGATGCCATTCACACTGAAACGCCCAATGCTGATTGCAAACTGGGGTGGTAATGCCTGCATATTGCCATTGGGAGTAGGCCAGGGGCCACTGGAAGTAAACAACGAAGTGTGCAAAGCACAAAACAAATGGAAAATAATCAGCAGGCTGCCGATCACCATCACCCATCCAGGTGGGTAGGTTGAGCCATTCTCCCGGGGCATTCGCTATCTCCTGTGACGAATCACATTATCTGGATAGCCGAATTTGCCATTTTCTGCAAGCCGGAGTGAAATAGAGACCTCTGGATTAACTTTGCCGGTTAACGAAGTCTATGAATGCTCTTTGCAGGGCCAAAGTAAAGGCACCAGGCTTACCATTTCCAACCTGTTTTCCATTGATGGAACTGATGGGCAATATTTCCGCAGTAGTTCCCGTCAAAAACAGCTCCTGCAATCTGTCCACTTCCGTAATATGCAGGTGTTTTTCTGTTACAGGCAACTTGAGTTGGTGAATAAGCTGCACGGTAACCATGCGTGTGACACCGGGGAGAATGTCGGGCGATAACGGACCGGTGCGAATAATGCCATCCACCACTCCAAACAGACTGGACCGGGTGCCTTCTGTTATAGTGCCATCAGGCCTTACCAAAATAGCTTCTGAGGCCCCTTGTTCTTTACCTGCCTGAAATGCCAGCACGTTGCCAAGCAGATTCGTACTCTTCACATCACAACGGTGCCAGCGCAAGTCAGGCTGAGTGACTACTGCAATACCCGTGTGTCGCAACTCGCCGTAGGGATCTTTGAACGATTCAACAAACAGAAACTCGGTAGGCACTGTACCAGAAGGCGGAAAGGCATGTGACCGTGTAGGGCCAGCGCCACGTGTAATCTGAATATAAAGAAACGCTTCGTCGAATGGCCCCGCGGCAATGGTATCTTTGATGCGTTGTCGCAATCGCGATAAATCTATTGGGCCGATCCTCAATTCCGATAGACTTCGTTCCAGCCTTGCCATGTGCAGATCAAGAAAGCGAGGTTTACCATCAACAACGTGCAGGCCTTCATATACCGCATCACCAAAGAGAAAGCCTCGATCAAGGACGGAAACTTTTGCTTCCGCAAGTGGTTGAATAACACCATGAAGATTAGCCAATGCAGCAGGCATGGTTACCTTTCAGCTTTTGAATGCATTTTCCATCACCGCTTCGGTGATTACTTCAGGATGATGAGCTAGATGCAATTTGGTCTCATCCAGAATACCGATGTAAGGCAACTGGCGATAATCATCATTGAAATCGAGGCCGTAGCCAATCACGAAAGCATCAGGTATTTCGAAGCCGGTGTAATCGGGTTCAAACGGGATTTCCTGCCTGCCCCGTTTGCGGAGCAGCACAGCGACTTTCAACGAAGCAGGCTCCTGGCCACGCAGGAATGAGACGACGCCAGACAACGTCCGTGCGGTATCCAGAATATCATCAAGCAGGATAACATGTCGCCCATTGACATCGGGAACTAATCCAGGAAGGATTTCCAGATGTCCCGGCCTGGTAGTGGAGCCTCGATAGCTGGAAGCTCGCAGGAACCCGATACGGGTGGGTACTTTTAACGCTCGCAGCAGGTCTGCCATGAACATCAGGCTGCCGTTAAGTATTCCAATGAGGGTGATGGGTTCTGATCCGAAATCGAGGGCGATTTCCTGTGCCATCTGCTCAATGCGTTTCTGAATTTGCTCAGCAGTAAGGAGTACCTGCATATCCAATTCCTGTGGAGGCAACTTTCCCTCATGATATCAATCGAAGGAAGAGTCACATAGAATGAAGAGAGTAATCCCGGGAGTAACACTATGACCACGCCGGACCCGTTGCCGCTGCTGACCGCCAAGCTGGTGGAAACCTATTCCGCATCAGGTATTGCCAGCCATCTGGGGCAGCATCCCATGCCCAGCCGGGAGGCGATTCGTGGCGTACTCGACGACTTGTTCGAACTGGTGTATCCAGGCTATACGCGTCGACAGAACCTGCACCTCGGCAATATCACATATCACGTTGGTGATTTGCTGGATGGCCTTCATGATCGTTTATCCAGGCAAATCAGTCGGGCACTGCGGCACGATCCTCATTGCCCGGAGTCTTCAGAGGATGTGGAACAGATTGCCAAACAGCGGGCACACCAGTATCTGAGCAAATTGCCTGCTATTCGAAAATCACTGGAGCAGGATGTGCAGGCAGCTATGGATGGTGACCCGGCTGCAACGAGTACCGCTGAGATTGTCTTCTGTTATCCGGGCCTCTATGCGATTACGGTATACCGTCTTTCGCATGCGCTACTGCAGTTGAAAGTACCTCTGATCCCCCGCATGATGGCAGAATACTCCCACAGCCAGACGGGCATTGACATCCATCCTGCAGCCTCGATAGGTCCCCGGTTTTTCATCGATCATGGTACCGGTGTTGTCATTGGCGCCACCTGCATCATAGGCCAGAACGTTACGCTCTATCAGGGTGTAACCCTGGGTGCCTACAACTTCCCCCGTGATGATGCGGGCAATCTGATTCGCACTACCAAGCGGCATCCAACGCTCGAAGACCATGTCATAGTTTATGCAAATGCTTCAGTCCTGGGTGGCGATACGACAGTGGGGCATCACAGCATCATCGGTTCCAATGTCCGGTTGTCCCATTCCGTGGCGCCTTATTCCAGCGTGATCATCGGCGAGCCATCGCTTCGCATTCGCACGAAGAATCAACCCAACGACAATCTGCAATTCGATATCTAACGAGAGGCAACATGTTTACATTGCTTTGCTCCATAATGCTGGTTGGCACGCTGGAAGGCCAGGATTGGCCCCAATGGCTGGGGCCACAGCGTGATGCCATCTGGCGTGATACTGGAATCATCGAACGGTTCCCTGAGTCAGGCTTGAAAGCCAGGTGGCGTGTTCCTGTCGGTAGTGGCTACGCCGGTCCAGCTGTTACCGATGGCAAAGTCTACATCAATGATCGTTCGCTCAAGTCTGGTACCACTAAGCCTAAGAGTGATTTTTCACGAGTTGGTTTACCCGGCAAGGAAGCCATTCGCTGCTTGGATGCTGCCACTGGCAAAGAGCTTTGGAAGCACGAGTATGATTGCACGTACGATATCAGCTATGCTGCCGGGCCTCGTTGCACGCCGATCGTAAAGGATAAGAAGGTATACTCACTCGGAGCCATGGGTGATCTGCTCTGCCTGGATGCCGAAAAGGGCACAGTACTCTGGTCAAAATCATTCCCGAAAGAGTACGGCGTGAAAAGTCCGATGTGGGGTTGGTCTGCATCACCTTTGCTCGATGGCAATAAGCTCATCTGTATCGTGGGTGGCAAGGATAGTGTCGCAGTTGCTTTCAATAATGATACCGGTAAGGAACTCTGGCGAGCGTTGACCGCTGCAGAACCAGGGTATTGCCCGCCGGTGATTTACACCCTGGGTGGAGTCAGGCAACTCATCATCTGGCATCCGGAATCGGTGAATGGCATGAATCCGGAGACCGGCGATGTCTATTGGACTCAGCCTTTCAAGATTCAAGCTGGATTAAGCGTGCCGATGCCAAAAGCCTTACCCGGAGACCGCCTGTTTATTACGGCATTCTACAACGGCCCGATGATGCTGAAAATTGAACCGGGGGAAAAGCCGAAAGCATCACTACTCTGGAAGGGCAAGAGCAACAGTGAAGTTCGCACCGATGGCTTGCATTCCATCATGCCAACGCCCTTTATCATGGATGGTCACATTTACGGCATCTGCAGTCATGGCCAGTTGCGTTGTCTCAAGGTCGATACCGGTGAAAGGGTTTGGGAATCGATGAAAGCTGCTGAAGCAGGACGCATGGCTCGTTGGGCCAATGCTTTCCTGGTTTTTCACGAGGAATCAAAGCAGTTCTTCATCTTCAACGAGAAAGGCAACCTGATCATTGCACGGTTGTCACCAAACGGATACGAAGAAATCGGCAAATGCAACCTGCTCGAACCTACGCAGGTAGCTAATGGCAGAGATATCGTCTGGACGCATCCTGCATTTGCCTACCGCTGCATCTTTGTCAGAAACGACAAGGAAATCGTCTGCTACTCGCTGGCGAAATAAAAAGAAACAAGGCTCATCATGGTTCGATGAGCCTTGTTCGTGTTTGAATGAATTTGCGTCGATCACTTAGTGCCGCCCGTTGTCTGTAGCGTGGGCAGGCTGACCGTCTTCACCAGCGACAGATCACGACCAGCCAGTTTTGCTGCCTGCTCGGTTTCCACTGTAAAGGACAACAATACCTGGTCGCCTCGCGGCCCAGCTACTGCATACACCACTTGCTGCATCGGCAGATCACTGGCAGTTCCCGTGGTGGAGACCTTGCCAATCCAGAAGCCTGGGGCAGCATCCACGTTGGCCTTCTCAATGACTTTCTCAAGCTGGTATCCCGGAGCCTGCTGGATGAGTTTCTCGATTTCATCGAGACTCATGTGCTCACCCGGTTTCATCTGCTGATAGGGATTCAAGTTCATCTGAGCGATCAATTCGCCACGATCCAGCAGACGCATGACAACTTGTTTCTCATTCTTGGAGACAACGCCCCACTGGCGATCATAGTGGAACGCAAACCGATTGTTGGCATCGCGGAACTCCAGCATCAAGAGCGCTGCTGGTGGCTGAGCAGCAATGGTGGCTGCCTTGCCATCCGTCACTTCCGTGAGAGCCAGACCATGCTTCCAGGTGGCTGTCACTTCGGTTTCGATTTCGCAAGCGGGATTGAGAGGCCCCTGATCCTTGTTTTCACGGTATCGCCAGGTGCATCCAGTGAACTTTTTGGTTTCCAGACTGTAAACCAGTCCTGCAGCCAGTGATGCCTTCAGAGTTGCACCTTTCAGGATTCCTTCGAGTTCGCCAGTCAATGTTACGACAGCATGGTTTCGTTCGATCTTTTCCAGTTTGCATTCCAACTTGCTGGAAATCACCGCATCCACACCAGCCAGCGACTGGGCAACAGGGATGGAAACATCCCACTTCTCGCCAATTGCTACTTCCTTATTGGGTAACAGGCCATGCAGAGCCAGCACATCGAGATGCTCAGCAGTAATTTCCAGTTCTTCATCGGTCAGTGGCCCAACCGGTGAGTAGGTTATGGTGGGGCTGTCTACACTGGTATGGGCAGCGATGAAGCGGCGATCGCTGCGTAGCGTTTTGGTCAGCGATTTGTCTTGCAGGGTGATATCGGCTTTGGCAGTATTATAAAACCGGCCAACACTGGTGGGCTTGCCTTCACTGACGGTCAGCACTCGTTCTTCAAATTCGTGCTTGGCGCCAGCCTTGAGGTCAAGCCCTACTACCTTGTCGCCATCGCGCAGTTTGATCTTGCCAGTGAGTTTCATGTCGAGGGCCAGATGCCAGCCATCACCTGGCTTCATTTCGTTTTTCAGCAGGACTTTATCCTGGGCATAATTCAGAGAAGTGATACTCAATAACAGCAGCAGTGCAGCCGTTTTCCGTAATCCGCGCATGGTGTGATCCCTCACGTTCAAGTAACGTGGGGAAGATACCGTGAATGGTAAAAAGGGTCAACGCGAGTCTATTTGGAACGCGTGGTGATCTGTTGGTAGTGTTCTTTGAACCACTGCATTGGCGGGTCGGAGAGATCGCCTATTGTTTGCCATTCAGATTCTATGTAGGAAAGGTTGAGTTTTTCGCTGAAACCGGCAATCAGTGCCTGAATATCAGATTTATCATTATCCCGAAATGCAATGAGTTTGAGCAGGACCATGGATTCCGGCGTTGCCACAGAGATGGGCTTGCTCTTCCATATCACTTCCTTGGCAGTTTCGATTACATGTTGGTACAACGCCAAAGGAGGGTTCAGCCAATCGATTCGATAACCATCAAAATGGAGCACTAACACTTTGTCCTGTGTCCAGGCTCGGATGGCTTGGGATTGATCAAGTTCAAAACCTTGCTGATTCAATTCATCAAGCAAACCCGGGAGTGAAATCTGCGGGATCTGCACAATGAAATCAATATCCTTGGTGAAACGTGCGTGTCCAAGGTAACTGAGGGCGACCCCGCCAATCAGTGCATATTTTATCTTTCGTTTCTCAAAGGCTGCACACTGGATATCCAGTGCATCAAACAGTTTGGCTGAAATCGTCATGCCAATGGCTCTTCTTGCTGTTGAACAGGCGTTGATGCGCCTGTTGCCATGCCAGTTCGTTCTTTTCACGGGCTTGTTCTTCGATGTGCTTGTTTGGCGACAATTCAATAAGCTCAAGTCCCGTTTGAATCATGTCGGCCAGTATTTCAAACTTGCGATCCACCGAAAACTGGTTGAACCTTGCCATTTCTTCACGGATGACGTCATATTGATTGGGAAAGCGGATAAGCTGCTGCATACGCCAATTCCGAGTAAGCTGATACAAAATCATACCGTTGTTTGAGTTGAATTTCAATTGCTGCTAAAGTTGCATCAGAACGTTACACATCCAGATTACGAACCTCTAAAGCATGCCGTTCGATGAACTCCCGTCGGGGTTCCACCTTGTCGCCCATCAGAATGCGGAACATTTCATCCGCCTTGATGGCATCTTCCAGCTTGACCTTCAGTAGCGTTCGCTTTTCCGGATCAAGCGTGGTATCCCAGAGTTCTTCTGGGTTCATTTCTCCCAATCCCTTGAACCGCGTGATCGACATGCCTTTTTCACCAAACAGGCGAATCTGTTCCGGCATGAATCGCAGATCGGTCAGCGAGCGTGTAATGTCGCCATTTTCCAGAGAATATCGTGGAGGAGGCTCAACGCCGGCAACCGCTGGCGGGGTAATCAGACAATCAATGCCCAGACCAAAATCTTTCAACTTTTCGGCATGTCGCATCAATGCTTTCACTTCATGCAGTTCCTGGAGTTCAGCAGCGGGAAGGTCAGGCTTCGCAGCTGTCTCGGCCTGGATATAGGCTTCTGCCTCTGGTAAAGTCTTGAACCAGCTTTCCTTGCCGCCGAAGAACACCCGACACGAAGGCAGAACACCTTGTTGTGCATGTTTCAGCAATTGGGGAAGCGTTACGCCTTTGCGTTCCAGCGTGTTGACGGGAGTTTCCAGTGCATGAAGCACGCTAAGGAGCGGTTTCAACTGTTCGCCCGCCAGTGATTTGCTGTTTTCGATTTTCAGCGAGGTACCATTAACACCTCGATCCAATAACTCTCTATCCATCATTTCCTTGGTTTGAACGTAGCGTGTCTGTTTTTTCTGAATCACGCGATAGAGTGGTGGCTGGGCAAGATAAATATGTCCTTCGCTCACCATGAGGGGCATCTGGCGGTACAGAAACGTCAGTATCAGGGTGCGAATGTGGCTGCCGTCAACATCGGCATCGGTGAGCAGGATAATCTTGCCATAGTTGCGTTTGGAGGTGTCTTCCGCCTGGCCAATGTCGGTACCGACAGCGGCAATAATGTTGCAGATTTCTTCGTTGGCCAGCATTTTGTCGATACGGGCTTTTTCAACGTTGAGAATTTTTCCACGAAGTGGAAGTACAGCCTGGTAATAACTGTCGCGACCACCATCTGCTGAGCCACCTGCCGAGTCACCTTCCACGAGGAATATCTCACATTCATCGCGGTTTTTGCTGCGACAATCCATCAGCTTGCCAGGCAGGCCGCCACTGTTCAGAATGTTTTTGGTTTTGCGAACCAACTGCCGGGCTTTGGCTGCAGCTTCACGTGCCTCAGCAGCCAGGATTACTTTTTGTACGATCTTCTTGGCGATGGCGGGGTTTTCTTCCAGGAACCTGCCCAGTTTTTCTCCTACCACGCTGGCCACGATTCCTTCAATTTCTGCTGTGGTCAGTTTTTCCTTTGCCTGGTTGTTGTACTGCGGATGAGGGGCACGGAGGTTGATGATGGCGGTCAGCCCTTCGCGAAAATCATCACCTTGAAGGTTCATGCTTTCCTTAACCATACCCTGCTTGGAAGCATAGTTGCCAATAGTACGTGTTAGCGCCGTACGCAAGCCTGAGACATGTGTGCCACCGCCAGAGTTATGGATGTTGTTGGAATAGCCTCGAATACGTTCTGCTTCAGCGGTGATGTACTGCAGCGCAGCCTGTACATCTACGCCATCGCGTGAATCATTGACGTATACTGCCGGATGCAGAGCGTCATCCGTACGGTTCATCCAGGCGAGATAATCAACGATGCCACCTTCATAGAGGAATGATTCTTCACGCCCTTCCACCCGTTCATCTTTCAGCTTGATGCAAAGCCCGGGGTTGAGAAATGCCAGTTCTCGCAGGCGGCTTTCGATCGTATCGTAGTTGAATTCGCAATTCGGGAAGAAAGGTGGTTCAGGATCAGGACGGAAGGTGATTTTCGTACCAGTTCCCTGTGTAGCGCCCAGTTCCTGAATGGGAGTGCTGGGTACACCGCGTTCGTAATCCTGCTGATACAATTTGTCGTTACGGCGGACTTGAACTGTGGTCCATTCGGAAAGTGCATTGACGGCTTTGATGCCCATTCCATGCAAGCCACCCGAAATCTTGTAGCTGTCCTTGTTGAACTTGCCACCCGCGCCTACTTCGCACATGACCAGTTCAAGCGTTGGCCTGTTGTACTCCGGGTGAATGTTAACAGGGATGCCTCGGCCATCGTCTTCAATGCTGATGCTGCCATCGACATGGATGGATACGCTGATGTTCTTGCAATATCCCGCCATAGCTTCATCAATGGAATTATGAATGACTTCATAAAAGAGATGGTGCATGCCTGCTTCAGATGAAGCCCCAATGTACATACCCGGATTCTGCCGGATATGGGCTGCATTCTTCAGAACTTGAATATTGCTTTCATCGTAAACTTGACCGTTAGAAACTGGAGGCACTTCAGCCATTACTCACCCTTTTCTGGTCGCATATTTGAGTTACTAGCAGCTTCATTGAAGCACACCATATTCTATCCAAACAAGCTGATTAGACGATGATAAACGAAGATAATTCCTGCGTTTATTGAATACATAAGTCATTGATAATTAAAGACTTGCGATTCTGACGTTAACCGTGGTCTATCGCTTGCATTGACACTGCCATTTAAACACATGTTCGTCGAAATTGAACGGCGATTACCCACCAAAAGCACTGTATCTCTTCAAGCCTCGTAGGTAGAAAATGCGGGCGAAAATCATGCAGCCAACGGCCCAACCCGTGCCGATGAGTAATCCTCGAATCAGGTCCCAACCTTCAATTTTGTTGAGGAAAACCATGGCTGGAAAGTATGCCAGGTATTGGAAAGGCAACAGTTTTAATCCTTCAGCCCAACCCGTGGGTAACAAATCGAGTGGGAACATATGTCCCGAAACGAAGAAATTGATGGTGTTGATGATGTAAAGCAGAGAGGAAACTTCCAGCATCCAGAAACCGATGCAACCCATGCAGATTTCAAAGAAGAACCCAATGGCAAATCCCAGGAGGAGTGCAAACACGTAGGCACACAACTGCCAGCCCCACGGACCAGTATCGAAGTAGCTGTACGCTAATCCAAAGATGATGGCATACGGTGGAACCGCAGTAATGATGTAGGCAATTTTGTGAGCAATGCGGTATGCCAGCAACCAGCCAATCATATCCAGAGGCTGAACGAGATATTTCTTGAGGTCACCCTGTCTGATGTCTCTCGCGATGCCATTCGAGAGGCCAGGCATGGAGGAGAACATCCTGCTGACATGCACCAGCAGCAGGTAGGCAATCATTTCATTGAAGCGAAAGTCAGATAATTTCTCGGTGCCTGCTCCCCTGTAAATGGCTGTCCACAGCAGAATCGTGGTTAACATCGGCAGGAAACGGAGCAGGGTGCCGAAGAAAAAATCGCCCCGATATGCCAGTCTTTCAATCAGAGCAGTTCGGCAGATATTGGTATACTTGGCCAATACCTGCAGTGGAGACAACACGGGGATTCCTGATGTCTGCATCACGGATGATATCCAACGACCAGGGATGATTCCTGCTTGATGTATTGCATGACCATCTGCAATTGCAGCTCTTTATCAGGTTTTTTGCCACCTCGGTTGATTTTAGTATCTTTCGCTACAAACCGGTTGCCCAGCCATTCGAACATATCGTAAATGGTAGGTTCATTTTCCATGGATCGCATGCGATCCATCAGGCTGCCCGGCGCAGGTAACTGTTGATGCTGATGCCGGGGATTCATGGAGATGGCGAGCCAGCAGCGAATGACGCGCCAGCCGAAACGATGCCAGATCAGTTTTTCGTCGAGAACTCCCCGGTTCACTTGTGAAGCAAGCATATCGTAAAAGGCGAGTACCGGGTGATAGCCCGACAAGGCATTTTCAGTGGAATGCAGATGCTCATTGATCCGAATGGCAAATTCCTTGCGAGCCAGGATCATGCCTGGCTCACCAAACTTCGATTCCAGGGCCAGCAGGAGATTGGCAGAATTCAGTTGCCGGGCGCGGCGCGTCTGGTAGAAGATGCCGCCCAACCCGACAATGGCGACAAGAGCATTAGCCCAGGCTGCCCACGATCCAAAATCCATGTTATTCCCATTCAATGGTGGCCGGTGGCTTGCTGCTGATATCGTAAGCCACGCGGTTCACTCCGCGTACTTCGTTGATGATGCGTGTAGATACTTTGCTGAGAAATTCATGCGGTAAATGTGCCCAGTCTGCTGTCATGAAATCATCTGTTTTGACCGCACGCAAGGCAACGACGCTGTCATACGTTCGTCCATCTCCCATCACACCAACGGTTTGTACCGGCAGCAGTACCGCAAAGGCCTGTGAGACTTCACGATACAAGTGGGCCTTGTGCAGTTCATCCAGAAAGATGGCATCTGCCTGGCGAAGGATATTCAACTTTGCTTCTTCGACTGCGCCCAGGCAGCGAACCGCCAGCCCTGGACCAGGGAATGGATGCCTCCAGACCATGGATTCAGGCAATCCAAGTTCAAGTCCCATGGCACGGACTTCATCCTTGAACAAATCGCGAAGTGGTTCAATCAGTTCAAACCCTAATTGTTCAGGCAATCCGCCTACATTGTGGTGGGTTTTTATGGTAGCTGCTGGACCGTCTGCTGCTGCACCACTTTCGATGACATCCGGGTAAAGGGTGCCCTGTGCCAGGAATCTGGCGCCTTGTATATTTTTAGCTTCCTTTTGGAAGACATCGATAAAGATATGTCCGATCAGCTTACGTTTCTGTTGCGGATCGGTCACACCTTTCAAGGCATTCAAGAATTGTTCTCTGGCATCGACAACATGCAGATCAGCTTTGAAATGATTTTCAAAAGTCTCGCGAACGGATTCCACTTCACCGGCACGCAGCAGGCCGTTGTTCACAAAGATGCAAGCCACCTGTGTGCCGGCAGCCTTGATCAAGAGTGCAGCGACTACTGCAGAATCAACACCACCTGATAACCCGCAGATGACTCGGTCATTTCCAATGCGTGTTTTCAATTCATCAATGGTTTCACGGACAAATGACTGCATTTTCCATTGACCGGTGCATCCACATATCTGATATAAGAAGTTCTTCAGCAGGATGCTGCCCAGTGGTGTGTGACTTACTTCGGGATGAAATTGCAAACCATAGACCGGTTTGGTTTGGTGTTGCACTGCTGCAATCGGGCACGTGGAGGTGGAGGCCAGTGGAGTGAACAACCCACCGGCATCAATCACCTGATCGCCATGACTCATCCAGACGGTAGTTTCCTGGGGCAGGCCGGCCATCAGTGGATGATCAGTTTTCTGTATCTGCAGATGAGCTCGCCCAAACTCCCGTTCTTTGGCTGGCTTGACCTGTCCACCCAGCAAATGACAGGTTAATTGCATCCCATAGCACAATCCGAGAATGGGAATGCCCAGATCAAAGATGGCTGGATCGCACGTCGGTGCACCTTGATCGTAAACACTATGGGGGCTACCAGAGAGAATGATTCCCGTCGGCGCCAGTTCTTTTACGCGTGATGCAGGCAGGTCAGCACGAACAATCTGAGCGAAGACATGAAGTTCCCTTACCCGTCGTGCAATTAACTGCACATATTGGGCTCCGAAATCAAAAATCAGGATGCGTTCATCGTGGTGAATACTCATTTCACTATTCTAGCAATCAAAAATGGTAACAGGTGTCTGTAATACTGGAAGCTATCTAACGTATGAGTTGAAAGTAAAACGAAAACACCAGCCCGCAGGCTGGTGTTGATTGAAAAAGACATGACATCATCCTGCCAGGCGGATATCCATTACAGGGCCTTTGAGTTTCCGTTTATTTGGACTCGTGAACATCCAGATGATCGCTGCCAGGGCTAGAAAGAACAGTGGCAGAATGAGATCTCCAAACGCCCAGCCTTTGGGAAAGTCGATGAAAAAGCGGTAGAGTAACCGGTTGACAGGTTCCAGGTAGTACATGGCAATAGCCATCAAACGCTGAGTGCCCCACTCCTGTCTGCAATCGCCCGTTATCTCATATTCCCGCTGGGCGGTCAGCATGGTTCCGAAAGCATTGAGAGATTCTGTTTTTACCAGCTTGGTGGGATAGCCTGCTTGCTCCAGCAGGTTGCGAGTCCAGGCCCAGATGGCGTCTTCACCCCTTCGCACGATACCGGCAGGAGCTTCAGCGTTTGGCTTTGCTTCAGATTCTGGAAGGTTTTGACTCCCTCCGCTGAGAGTTGTTCCACTGCTCGAAGTTGGTCGCGTTCCGGCAGTTTCGGTTGGAGCATTTTTTTCAGGAGGGGGTTGTTCCTTTTTATCTGCATTTTTTTCAGACTCCTGATTTATGAGCAGCATGGTTAGATAGGCTGCAGAGGGAAACTGAAAAGCAGTTTTTTCCTTATCGTTCTTTGCCGGTTGTTTTTCGGGTGACTTATTCTTCTCAGGGCTTTCGTTTGTATTCTTTTCGGGAGCAGTCTTCACAGGTGCTGTGGATGGTGGCGGACGTCTGCCACGCAAGATTGACTGAAGTGGCGGGGCTTTGATTTCTGGCTTATCCGTGAAGGTCGGAACGGGAAGATAATGGATCAGGAATGGCAACAGTAATGCAAAAACAACCAGAAGCTTAGCCAATGTGCCACGATTGGCTTTCATCGGCAGTGCGATTTCACTTACCTTGCGGCCTTGTGAAAGAAACTCCACCTTGGCGCCAAGCAGCTTACCTGTCATGAGAGGCTGAACAACGAAATGTGCTTCTCCACCTGAAATAGCCATGATGACATGGGGCGGAGTGACAAGTGCTCCAGGGACTGTTAACTGTACCACGATAGGTGGATCAAATCCGCCTGAAAGTGTTTGCGGTTTGAAAGCTTCTGCTTCACCACTGACGGAAGTCAGTGTAATTTTCAGTGGATGCAGTTTTCCAACTCGCATCCGGCTTGAATATCGGACGATGGGAGTTCGCAGATATTGCTGTGATGTCTGCAGACGCGGTTGTTCGCCTCCACCTACTCGAACACCCCCTGGCGTGGGGGGGGCCGAAGGAGGCTGGTAGGATGGTCCGGCCATCGGGCCGCGGGGTACTGGTTTCTGTTGCATGGCAACTTCCAAATCGTGAAGCCTGAGATGTTCTTACTTTAGCTCAAGGCACGCGAGGTTACCACCACTACTGAAACTTTTCATTGAGAATCATAAAAGCTCGAAGTTCATTGAACTGCATCTTGTCGCATAGCAGCGCAGTTTAATGAGGTATCGGCTGACCTAGATTGGCACGCAGTGGTTTCCAGCCAGGGGGGGCAGAAGTTGGCATTGACGGTGTTGCGTCAACAGGTGACCACGGACGATCCAGTGAAACTGCTGTTTGTGCTGGTGTGCTGCTGCTCAACTCGTCACCTGGATTATTGCCACGAATGACTGCGCTGGTACCTGTTCGAGTGCCGCTGACTGCTGACACATTATTTCGCGTATCAACACGGGCAGCCTGGGATTGGCTGGAATTATTGCTGTTGTTGCTGGCAACCAGTGTGGTGGACTTGCCAGGATGATCCTGGAGCAGTGCTTGCGGGTTGCACCAGGAGAGCATCCATTTCAGCCAGACTTGTTCGAGTTGTTCGATATTGCGTAACCCATAATGCTTATTTAATGCGCGGTCCCAACCTATCTGTGGCTGGATGCCATCGGCAAGGAAATCAAGAAAAGCTCTTTTGTTACTTGACTCGACCAGGAATCGAACCACCGAGTATCCTTCGGCATACAGCGTAATGACATCTTCACCGGTTCGCGGATAGGTCATCATGGTCATCAGGGTTCGCAGGCGATATGCCTGATTTCCCTGTGCCAGGTAACGACGAATCAGATCATCATGTTTTTTGCGTTCATGATCATCTTCCGAAAGCACCGAACCACCTTCATCGGCCCAGCGGGGCAGAGGCTGGCGGAACTTGTAGGCAAAGACGGTATGTGTGATTTCGTGAGGCAGCACACTGTTGACAATGCGCTCCAGCGAACCTGAAACCAGCATACGTTGATCGAGAATCGCGCCGTTATCAAAAGCAAATGTCGTTTCGCCTGAGGAGCCACTGGGGGTAACTTGAACTGTTAGTGGGCATTTCTTGCCCCAGGGTGGCATCTCGCGGCCCAGCCACTCCATGGCTTTTTCTCGTCGCCAGCGTTCTGCATACTCGCCCACTTTCTGGGCGATCTGCTGATTCGGCGCGTTGACCACAAAATTGGCTGTGACAAATTCACCAGCACCATAGGCGGGTTGAACAAAGACGTTCCACACCACCAACAGGCCGAGAATGATGTTAAACTGGCGAAGAATCATGAGCTGTTCCAATCCCTGGAGTGCGCAAGGCACACAGTCAACACCATTCTTCCCGCAAACGGAAGGCCAAGCTACTTCAGTTGCTGCCAGGCGCACCGATTTATTTGCCGTAGTGTCAGACCTGTACGGTAGTTACGACAAACTAGACTGGTGAAACCTTTTCGGTCAGGTAAACTGTTCCTGCTGGGGATTTTGTAAATCCTTCCTTTTACAGCAGGTGCTTCTTACAAAACATCGTCGATAGCTCGATGAGGAAACGAGTCTGGCTATGAAAATGAAGAATAATGATCTTGACCTGTGTGGCAGAACTCTTGCAGGTATCATCATTCCTTCTTTTGCACTTTCCAATCCGCCGGAAGATGCTCGAAAATCTGTTGAGCATACAGCGGTACGCCCTGTTGATTGAAGTGATAGACAGGATCGCCTTTCAAATAATACTGTTCATAATTGTTGCCTAATGCCTTCCGCAAATCATCGGTTGCATTGTAGTAGTGCAGATTCTTTTCCCTGGCAATTTTCTCAACTGCATGAAATACCAGTTGATTAGGTGTCGGTTTTTCTTTGGTACCCTGTAGATGAAACGGATTAGGATGACACACCCACAGCACGCGCTGCCCTGTTCCAACCTGCTGGATCAAGACATCTGCCAATTCTCGCAGATTGTTTTCAAACAGCAGAACTGCATCGCGGTATTTTTCGTTCACATTTTCAGATTGATCGCTGATGGATTCACAGACCTGGTCGGAAATGCGATTGGTTTTGCCTGCATCCATTTTGGGATATGCAAAACGGGTGTGATACAGTTTATGCACCAGTCGGCAGGTGTAGAGCCAGTGCTGCTTGGCATCCAGAAATCCCTGGATGAAGAAAGCATAGCCGGGTGTGGAACGCACTCGGACTATTTTTCCCTGTTCATCACGCTCGACCAGGTTGCGATAGCGGAAGGCATCATCTCCCATATCGGTGTTGTCAATTACGACCACCACCATATCAGGCTTCACCACGGGAAGAATCTTCCTGGCCTGCACCACAAAGATACTGGGCGAATAGGAATAGTACCCGGCATTAAAGGGAATCATGGGAATGCCAGCATCCCGATAACGTGACCAGATTTGCCAGGGTATCTCTGCTTCCTTGCCATAGCCCTGCATGAACGAATCACCCATGAACAGCATTCTCCAGGCACGACGATCATCCTGGGCCGATTTCGGAATGCGATCAAAACTATACTGGATGATTCCATTTTCATCGTAAGGCCAGGTGGCCAGATGTTCGGGACGATGATTCAATTCTTCAGAAACAATGCCCGGATGTATCTCAGCCATGTTCAGATCAAACCAGGGCCCCAGTTTCTGCTGCAAACGCAATCCGATTTCCAGCAGCAGTAATCCGAACAAGATCGAAAACAGCAGTTTCCAGAGTACATGAACGGGCTTTTTACGTTGGCGAGATGAATAGGGAGAAGCAGGAGGTACGGATGCACTCATGATCAAATATCTAGCCGTATGGATAACTTTCTCATTCTATATG
Source organism: Planctomycetia bacterium (assembly GCA_016795155.1). NCBI lineage: Bacteria > Pseudomonadati > Planctomycetota > Planctomycetia > Planctomycetia bacterium. The sequence goes on from JAEUIE010000036.1 coordinate 109,246, forward strand.
CTGAGTACTATTTTCGATTCGGAACTCCTCCGGGCGGGCTTCCCCAGGCTCCGCCACTGCTGTAGGGAAACAGCGACTTCACCGGTGGTGGAGCAGGGGAATCTTCACTGAGTGCTTCCAGGGCTACATTGGGAATACGGTTAAACGCAATCCGCATCGGTGCTCGTTGCAACACGTTGTGCAGGCCACCAAAGTAAGCACCTTGAATGCCAAATTTCTGATTCACTTCGTCCATGGTTTTGGAAAGAGCCAGCAGATTGCGATCCTGCGGGAACAGGTGTTCGGGAATCTGTCGTGCATCAACTACATCACCCAGAACCACGCCTACTTTCAGAATTTTTCCAGCAGGCTTGCGCCAGTAAAGATGATGCAGTAGCTTGAGCAGAGTAGGGGTATCAGCCGTGGGATCAATGCGGCGACGCAACCCCCAACCATCCTGTCCCAGGAAATCGAGATGAACGGTAATTGACTGGGCTTTGAGATGATCATGCCGTAGCCGCATCGCTGCCTTGTACAACATGCGCTGCAGAACCGCCCAAGCATCGGTGTCGCACCGAAGTTGCGGAGGCAGCACATGGGAATGGCCTACCGAACTTCGTCGTGTCGGTACCTCTTCAATATCTTCGCCTCGGAGTGCATAATACCATCGACTGCCCAGCACGCTGCTTCCCCACAGCAGGCACAACTCCCGCTTGGATAACTGGCAGAGTTGCCGAATGGAAACCAGCCCCTGCTTGTTCAGCCGCTTACGCATCCGTCTGCCGATGCCGGGTAAATCTTCCAGGTGCAGTGACTCCAGCATGCCGGGAAGTTCCTGTTTTTCGATCATGGTCAAACCGTCGGGCTTCTGCATGTCAGCAGCGACTTTGGCCAGCATGACATTGGGCCCGATCCCGATGGAACAACGCAGCGTCTCTCCCAGGGTTTGCCGAATGGTTCCCTTGATTTCCAGGGCCAGGTTGCGGGCTTTGCCTGGTTCACGCTCTTCTCCCAGAAGTCGACACGCCATCTCATCTATCGACATGACCTTATCGACATGCACAACCTTCTCTACAGCATCCACAATCTGATGGTGAAGCTCAACATACCGTCGTGGTTGGGCCTGTACGACGATGATTTCCGGACACAACTGTCTGGCTTCACGTATTCCGGTTCCGGTTTTCACACCCCGCTTCTTGGCTTCGTAACTGGCAGCTATGCAGCAACTCGTTTCAGCCAGAACCGGAGCAACAGCTACTGGCTTGCCACGCAGCGAAGGGTTATCATGCTGCTCCACTGAAGCAAAATAGGCGTTCATATCAATGAACAGGTAACGCAGCGACATGAGGAAGCTCCCCTGATGCGAATGATCCTCACGAACTCTTAGCACAGAGAATCTACTCTACCAGCACCTATCGAAACGGTACAAGTGTACAGTTAAAGGAATTTTTCGAAAATGAACAAAATACAGTTAAATAGTGTACATATTTATAAATTTGCGAATGTTTATAGCTAAATGGCCGCTTCATTAAGTCTGGAATTCCGATTACTTTCAAGCCACAGAGTGATAAAAGTGGTTACTGTTCTCTAAACCCGCATGTGTTTTTCCAGCTTTTCGCTACAAACAGCAGTTTCGGAGCTAAACTAAGGCAGACCTGTCGCCTTTGGTCTTTTCCATGCAGGCCATGTTCGCTGATCTCACTCATCCCAGTCGCGACCAACTTCGTTCGTTTGTTGCGAACAAGCTGGATCAGGCAGAAATGGCTCTGATCAGGAATCACCTGCGCATCTGCCATGGCTGTCAGGACATCTTGCAACGAATGAATGTCGAGAGTGATCCGGTTTCCGATACTTACAATATCGCACAGGACACCCTCGATACCGGAAGTAAACCGATCATTCCGTTGGATGCGACGGCGGCACTGGCTGAATTGCCCCTGGTGCTGGCCAATCATCCGCGGTTTAACATCATCAATATGCTCGGTTCCGGCAGTATGGGAACTGTCTACCGGGCTATGGATCAAGTGACTGGGCAATTTGTCGCCATCAAAGTACTGCAGGCCATGGATGCTCAGAGTTTCCAGAGATTCAGGCGTGAGATGGAACTTCTCACCAAGCTCAATCATCCCAATCTTGTCTCTTTGTATGATGCTGACCTGGCGGGTGAGACACCTTACCTGGTGATGGAATGCGTGGAAGGCATCAGCCTGGACAGGTTGATTACCCGGCAGGGTATTTTCCGTGTACCCGATGCCTGTGAAATCGTCTACCAGGTGGCATCAGGCCTGGAGCACGCACACAGCAAGAATGTCATTCACCGGGATATTAAGCCATCCAACATCATGGTCACACCTACCGGGCAGGTGAAACTGCTCGACTGGGGGCTGGCACGTATCTGGGATGGTGTGCAGAGTAGTCACCAGGATATTAACATTACCGTTGCTCACCAGACTGTAGGCACACCCGATTACATTGCACCGGAACAACTGGAAGACAGCAGAACGGTTGATGCCCGTGCCGACATTTACAGTTTAGGCGGAACGTTGTTTACCCTTCTGACAGGCAAAGCCCCCCGAGACTGGCGAACGGGTAATGTTGTTGCTTACCAGTGGCTACAACGACCCGATGTGACCGTCAGCGCCATTCGGGCTGATACGAAAAGTCCGTTGCGAAAAATTCTCATCCGCATGCTCGAATTGCAACGTGATAAGCGCATTAATTCTACATCAGATTTGCTGGAATACCTGAAGCCTTTTTGCAAGGATGCAGATCTGAAGGCACTGATCGCTAATGATCGCCCCTACCATCCACTCGATTCTGCTCAGGCTGGTATCATTCACTACATCATGCTGGCCGTGATAGTCATTCTCATCGGCGCATCGCTGATCATAGCCTGGCTTAAACAGCGCTAAGTCAGTTCGAGAATCTTGTCCATCCTTCGGCTGATATCCATCAGCTCTTTTTTACCGCCACCTGGAACTTCTGCCGTGGCCCAACTGTTGTAGCCTACTTCTTCGCAGGCCTGGAGGATGGCTGGCCAGTTCTCACTGCCCTCACCGATCTTGACCCATTTGCGATCATGGTGATAACCTTTGAAATCGAGCTTCAGCATGCGCTTGCCTAGTTTGCGAATCCATTCTTCAGATGGCACGCCATACTTCATCATGTTGGATGCATCAAAGTAAGCTCCCACCCAGGGAGACTGGAATTGATCCACGTATTTGATAAGCATTTCCGGGGTTGTCAGGAAGTCGTTCCATACCACTTCGATGGCTATTTTGATGTTCAGCTTTTCCGCCAGGGGGAGCACTTTTTTGATTTCCGCCGTCGAGCGCTCCCAGCACTGATCAAAGTTTTCCGTTTCCTTGTTCTTCACTGCACCCGGAACGAGCAGACAGGTGTCAGCTTCATAAAATTTTGCATCATTCATCGCTATTTTGAGAGCTTCCAAGCCCTGGGCTCTTACCTCAGGATTGGGGTCAGACAGTCGCTTGTTCCAGTGAACCGAATCGATGGTGCCATGAATGACAATGCCGGTTTTATCCCGCGCCTGCACCATTTCCGTGCGATCCAGTTCATTGGGAGAATCAATCTCGACACCCATGAACCCGCATTTTTTGGCCAGTTCAAAACGCTCCATAATGCTTGGGGCTTTGATCATGCTGAATTTTACAGCTTTCTTCAGACGCACTTTTCTTGTTGGTGCCGACATCAGCGGTAAGTTGATCGAACCAGCGAGGACACCAGCCAGGCTGGTTTGAAGTAATCTGCGTCGTAACATGTTCATGGTGGAACTCCGTCGAATGAATGCGGTTGGAAATTACTTACCTGCGGGTTTCTTGTCAGCCGAATCTGAAAAGATTCCGGGGATTTTCTTCTGCTCCAGCAGTTCATTGTACCGTTTGACGTCATCGGTGATGACCTGCTTCAGCGATGAGAGTTCGGCATCAATCTGTCGAACGATTTCCTTTTTATACTCGATGGTGGAGTCAGTTGGTCGATTGTCGCCGAACCCCGCATTACCGGCGAGGGCTGCCAGCTTGTTGTTCAGACGAATAGGGAAATTGAGCAAGTCCTGCGAGCTTTTCGCTTTGGTCTGATAAAGCGTTTCTTCAATGGCAGTCAAACGCTTTTCAATGACTTTGCCCAGTTCGAGAATGTTGCTGACATCAGGCTTATCCTTGATGCGTTTGTTGATGCCGGAAATCTGCTCGCGGATATCACGCAGTTGCTTGATACCGGTATGTGTTTCTGTCAGCTTGTCACGCACTTCCAGTAGATATTGGAACTGTGCCAGGTAATCTTCCTGACTGGCAGAACTGCGTGGATCAGGCTTCACCTCGAACGCAGTGGTTTGTTCGAGATCGCCGGTCTTGATGCGAACCTGATACTTGCCAGGCGGCGCTTTGGGGCCAGTTAAACTTCCCCAGATGATCATTCCGGTAAACCCTTCTGCATCAGCATAGCGCAGATTCCAGACAAAGCGATTCATGCCTGCCTTTACCTGTATTTTCTCTGCTGGCTTTTCTGCAGTGGTGCTGTACTTCCGGATCAGTGCGCCAGACTGATCAAGGATTTCAACGGTGACGGCCTTCTTTTCATCAGGTTTGTCTTTGAGATAGTAATAGATGACAGCACCGGAAGGTGGATTCTGACCAGCCAGCCGAGCCTGGGGTGGACCGTCATCACCACCAAACCCACCACCACCGGGTAAACGCAGGGCAGGGCGGGGCTTAAGCAGATGAATTCCCTTGTCAGCGATATCATTGGAATGCTGATGCAGTGGAGTCAGATCATCGAGCACCCAGAATGAACGCCCTTGTGTTGCGACAACAAGGTCATCATTCTTAAGAGCCAGATCGGTAATCGGCACAATAGGCAGGTTTAACTGAAACGACTGCCAGCTTGCACCATCATCAAAGGAAACATACATGCCTGATTCTGTGCCTGCATAGAGAAGCCCAGCACGCTTGCTGTCAGCACGAATGACTCGCGTGAAATGATCATCCTTGATCCCATTGACGATACGAGTCCAGGTTTTGCCATAATCAGTTGTCTTGTAGAGATACGGTTTGAAATCATCGAGTTTGTAACGGGTGGCAGCCACATACAAACCACCTTTTTCGGTGGGATGTATTTCAATGCTGTTGATCTGGCTCCATTCGGGAAGATCAGGAGGAGTTACCTTGCTCCACGATTTGCCAGCATCGCGAGAAAGTTGCAGCACGCCATCATCGGTGCCTGCCCACAGAACGCCTTTCTCATGTGGTGATTCCAATGCTGCAAAAATGGTGCAGTAGTATTCAACTGAGGTGTTATCTTTGGTGATGGGTCCACCCGAGGGGCCTTGCTTCGATTTATCGTTGCGAGTGAGATCAGGGCTGATGGCCTGCCAGGTCTGTCCTTCGTTGGTCGTCTTAAACAGCACATTGCCTGCTGCATAAAGAGTCTTGGAATCGTGAGGGGAGAAGAATATTGGGAAATTCCACTGGAACCGGTATTTCAAATCGGCAGCGCCATGCCCGATGGGATTGTCAGGCCAGACGTTGATCATGCGGACTTCCTTGGTTTTGTGATTCACCCGAGTCAGAAATCCGCCGTAAGAACCGCCATACACGATATCAGGGTTATCTGGATTGACTGCGATGTGCCCGCTTTCGCCACCCGCGGTTGATTCCCAATCATTGTCGGTGATGCTGAATCCATCACTCCGGCTGGCAATGCGAACCGTCGAGTTATCCTGCTGTGCACCATAAATGCGGTAGGGGAAGTGATTGTCCGTTGTCACTCGATAAAACTGTGCCGTGGGCTGATTCTGATAAGTACTCCAGGCGGCACCAGCATTGGTGGTGACCTGAGCGCCGCCATCATCTGCCACGATCATGCGACTCGGCTCCTGCGGATCGATCCACAGATCGTGATGATCTCCGTGTGGCGTTGGTATTCCTTTGAAAGTTCTGCCTCCGTCGGTAGATCGCAAAAAGTCTACATTGACGACAAAGACTTCATCCAGATTTTTGGGATGTGCATAGATGCGGGTGTAATACCAGGCTCGTTGCCTGAGGTTGCGGTCTTCACTGGTGCGTGACCAATTCAGGCCGCCATCATCGGTGCGGAATACACCGCCATCATCTGCTTCGATGATGGCCCACATGCGATCGGAGTTAACTGGTGAGACAGTAATTCCAATGATGCCTACCGTGGCTTTGGGCAACCCTTTGCTCCGCGTAATTTCCTTCCAGGTATCTCCACCATCGGTGCTTTTCCATAACCCCGATCCATCGCCGCCGCTTTCCAGGCTGTAAGCTGTTCGCTTGATGCGCCAGGTAGTTGCGAACAGAATGCGTGGATTATTCGGATCAAGTAACAGATCAACCGCACCCACTTCTTCATTCACAAAGAGTATATTCTGCCAGGTTGTTCCTCCATCCTTGCTGCGAAATATGCCACGCTGTTTATTGGGGCCGTACAGGTGACCCATGGCAGCAACATACAAGATGTCTGGATTGGTCGGATGAATTCTGATGCGTGAAATATGTCTGCTGTCTTCCAGACCAATAGACTTCCATGTTTTGCCTGCATCAGTTGAACGCCACATGCCGTATCCATGCGAGACGTTGCCTCGCACGGTTTTTTCGCCACCACCCACGTAGATGACATTGTGATCAGATTCGCTGACAGCCACTGCACCAATGGAACCGCCAAAGAAGCCATCCGAAATGTTCATCCAACTGGTGCCGGCATCGGTGGTTCGCCAGACGCCGCCCCCCACGCTCCCGAAATAGAAGAGCATTGGTTTGCCAGGTACACCCGTGACTGCTGCAGAACGACCACCTCGGTACGGCCCTATCGAGCGGTATTTCATCGCCTGAAACGGCTTGACCTTGTCTTGTTCATCAGTCGGCGCTTGTGCTTCGAGTGCGGGTAGTATGGAAAGAACAACTGCCAGCACACATGCTGCCTTGAGAATCCAGTGCATCGATGCAGACTCCATGGTGTATCAACACCTTGCAGAGTATCTATCATCAGAGTCAAAAGCCACTGGAATCTTCACACATGTCAAAACTGGCATGAACCGAATGGAGTCAGGCAAATTACTCACATCAGGAATCGAATTACATCGCAAAGTATGGAGAAAGGCGATAGTATTTTCTCCAACTATCAACTGAATGATACCTGGGGTGAAACATGAAACGTATCAGTACTCTGCTTTCCGTAGTGTTGCTTGTAGTCATGGTGATTTTCGCCATACAGAACCTTGAATCTGTTGACGTGCAGTTTCTGGTGTTTTCCTTATCCATGCCTAAAATCCTGTTGATTCTCCTTGTTTATCTGCTTGGCATGGTCAGTGGCTGGGGATTGATTGATGTGCTCAAGAAAGCTTTTCAGAATCTTTCTTCCAAGCCAATTGAACCAACCAAGTAGTCTGCTCTGGAGCATGAGATGAAGCTCATTTCACCTGTTTCAATCAGGTTGTTTCTACCTGCATTTCTCCTGATGGCATGGCTGCAGAATCCCCTCGCTGCGCAGCCATCATCCGCATTCGCATATCAGCCTGGGAAGGTGACTCCTGGTACCCTGGTGCAGTATGTCAAATCAAACTTGGATGGATCCAAGCCATCTTTGATTACCATGTATATTGCTGATGCTGACTGTATCGAAGTTTATAAGAGTGAAAAAGGTCTGATCGATGCTGCTGATGTCATTGCACGTATGGATTGGTCACGTTTCAGCTTTGCACATCTGGATGGCGGTGTGGTGACCAGATCAGGCAAGCGTGAATCACGTGCCACGGTTACCCTGGAAAAAGACAAGTTGCTGGTAAAAATCGGAACAGTTAGCGATGAATTAACGGTTAGCGTATTTCCGGTGCATGTCTACAACTTCGATTTAATGTCTCTTAATGTGACCTTGCCATACCTGAAAAACCCCGCATTCGATTTTCAGTTTTCCATAGTCGAACCCACTTTTCGCAGCAGTCCACCACTGGTAGAAGATCGTGGATCGGTACTCGCCAAATATGTAAAAGCGGAGAAATTTGATGGCATTGATACCTGGCGCTATGAGGTTCGTGGAAAAGGAATGAAAGACCAACTTTCGCAACTGTGGATCAACCAGTCTGATGGTTTCCTACAGAAATGGGAGTCACCTGTGCCTAATAATCCTGGTTGGAACAGCCTCAAGCTGGTTCGCCAAAGCCAAGGCAAAATGAACAGAGATGAATGGAACGAATATAAGAAATCGAATATCGGGACCGGTATGCCCGCCCAAAAATAGTCTTGAAAAATTCGTTATTATTAGTCACCCGCGTCAGCACGTCACATTTTCAAAAATTCCAGACTTATTTTGGCGCGATCACTCAACCGATTTCGCAGGTTACTTTGAAAGCTATGAGCCCGGTTTCTTGAACACGCTCATTTTTTGTGGAGAGCCAAAATGAACAGCAATCAAGTGCTATATGTCGCTTCAACTCGCGATTTCGTTCCAGTCTCTGAAATGCAGTCTCAGCCTGGCAAAGTTCTGGTTCTTGATGAGAAATTCCCCACAGCAGCCCCTCTGGTGGAAGCCATTGCAACCGAAATGGCCAATCTTGTAGGAGCGACAGGTCAGATTAAGCTGCTGAGTTTTCAATGTCATGGCTTTCCAGGGGGCCTTGAGCTTTACAGCGAACCCATTGCCGGTGGATATAACCAGTCTGGCGGATCAACCTCCAACGGTTCGCCTTATCGACATCTGGTGGCGTCTAACGTTCACAAGCTTGCAGCGTTCCGTCCGTGCATGGACCCATCTGGAGTGTGTGAACTCCATTCCTGTAACACCGCGGCAGCCAGTGGACCAACAGTGAGTGCGCCGCCTGGCAAAGACAATGCACGCAAGCCTGCTGCCAATACTTCATCAATTGGCACGAACTTCATGCAGGCTCTCGCTAACATGCTGGGAGTACCTGTTCGGGCAGCAGTGAAAATTCAGGGTGGAGATACCATGGTCGGTTGGGATGGCCCGACTGTCACTATTCAGCCAGTCAAGTAACACGAATTCATATGGACCTTACCATCATTGATGCTGGCAATGTAGTGTCATGGCAGTTAGGCTAGGTGAATGACTGACGTAACCAGAATACTTCAGGCGATGGAGCGTGGCGAGCCACAGGCTATGGAGCAACTGTTGCCGCTGGTCTATGAGGAGTTGCGTCAATTGGCAGCAATGAAGATGGCGAGGGAGCAACCTGGACAGACGTTGCAGCCGACGGCGCTGGTGCACGAGGCATGGTTGAGACTGATGAAATCACCGCTAGCCGAACACCCCTCACCCCCAACCCCTCTCCCACCTGGAGAGAATGCAGAAAACGGGGATAAGCGCCGTTATTTCTTTGCAGCAGCTGCAGAGGCGATGCGACGAATTCTGGTCGAGCGGTATCGGCAAAAGCAGAGTTTGAAACGAGGAGCCGGAGCAGACAAGCAATCAGCGGATGACATCTCACTCAAGCAGGCTGATCATATTCTGGATGTGCACGAGGCGCTGGATGGTCTCCATGCTGTAGATCCTGTTGCAGCAGAGCTGGTGAAATTGCGTTATTTTGCTGGTTGTACCCATGCCGAGGCAGCTGCAGTGCTCGATTTACCTCTGCGAAGTGCTGACCGGTTGTGGTCGTTTGCACGAGCTTGGCTGTTTCGTGATCTTTCTGAACATTCAGAATAATTACTGGCGCACGATTGCAGTCGATTTCCCATGGCAGGATGAAGTCCCGGTGTGAGGTCATATCCATGTCCGAACGAGATATTTTTCTGCAAGCCATCGATCTGACTGATGAAGCCCGGTATGCTTTTCTCGAAAAAGCCTGCGGGACAGATGCCGAACTGCGTCGTAAGGTCGAAGCCCTGTTTGCAGCACATGAACAAGCAGGAAACTTTCTGTCGCAACCTGCCTTGGAAGCCACCGGTGTGTTCAGTCATGGTGAAAATGGCACTGTATTTAAACGGATACCTGCAGAAGCAGATCATATGCCAGGAGAGGTGCTGGCTGGTCGATACAAGTTACTGGAACAGATCGGCTTCGGTGGCATGGGGACGGTCTATGTTGCTGAGCAGTCGCAACCTGTCCGTCGCAAAGTAGCAGTCAAGATCATCAAGATGGGTATGGACACCGGCCAGGTGCTGGCACGGTTTGAACAGGAACGACAGGCGCTGGCGCTGATGGATCACCCCAACATTGCCAAGGTGCTCGATGGCGGGATGACGGAAGATCACCGACCTTTCTTTGTGATGGAATATGTCAAAGGCGATCCACTCAATGATTTCTGCGATCGCGAACAACTGACAGTGAAACAACGGCTGGAATTGTTCATCCAGATTTGCCATGCGGTGCAACATGCCCATCAGAAAGGCGTGATTCACCGCGATTTGAAGCCGGGGAATATCCTGGTATGCCTGTATGATGGCAAGCCGGTGCCCAAGGTGATTGACTTTGGCCTGGCCAAGGCTCTGCATCAGCCATTGACAGACCTTACACTTCATACCGGACACGACATGGTGCTGGGAACGCCGCTGTACATGAGTCCGGAGCAGGCAGAAGTGAATAATGTTGATGTGGATACGCGTACGGACATCTACGCACTGGGTGTGATTCTCTACGAGTTATTAACGGGCACGACACCACTCGAAAAGCAGAGATTCAAGCAGGCAGCATGGGATGAAGTGCTGCGAATTATTCGTGAGGAAGATCCACCCAAGCCCAGCACCAAGCTGAGTGAGAGCAACCAGTTGGCCAGCCTGTCGGCTCAGCGCAAACTGGAACCCAGGCAATTGACCCAGTTGCTCTCGGGCGATCTTGATTGGATTGTGATGAAGGCTCTGGAAAAAGACCGCAGCCGTCGGTATGAGACTGCCAACGGTTTTGCGATGGACGTACAGCGTTACCTGGCAGACGAACCGGTGAGTGCGGGGCCACCCAGTGCGGGATATCGGCTGCGGAAGTTCGTGAAACGCAATAGGGGCAAGGTGCTGGCAGCAACTCTGGTTCTGCTGGCATTATTACTGGGAATGGCTGGTACTCTCATTGGCTTCGTGCGGGCAGAACGGCTGCGGCAGGAAGCTGAAAGCGCACGCGCCCAGGAAGAACAACAGCGACGAAAAGCAGTCAGCGAGCAGCAACGTGCGGAGGAAGGAGAAAAACGAGCAGAAACCGCCAGGAAACGTGCTGAAGAACAGACAGCCATTACGCAGGCTGTCAACGAATTCCTGCGGGATGACCTGATCGGGCAGGCCGATACTGATGAGCAGGCCCGCGCCGGTCAAAAGCCAAATCGGGAAGTCTCGGTGCGTGTGCTGCTGGATCGTGCTGCCCAGCATGTGGGAGAAAAATTTGCGGAAAAGCCAGCTATCGAAGCTGCAGTTCGGCAAACCATTGGCGAGACGTATCGCAAGCTGGGCCGCCGCGAGGAAGGGTTGCCCCATCTTGTACGATCACTGGAACTGTTTCGCAAGCTAAACTCACCTGACGACCGAGAAACGCTGCAAGTCATGAACAACCTGGCCCTGATGTACAAGGACATGGCTCGGTATGCAGAGTCGGAAGCACTGTTCAACGAAGCACTGGCGGGTTACCAGCGTGTCTATGGGGAAGAATCGAACCCAACGCAAACGGTGGCTAGTAATCTGGCATCCCTGTATCAACACCTGGACAAGTTTGAGCAAGCTGAAAAACTGAGGCGTCGCCGTTTTGAGATCATGTGCCGCATCAACGGAGAGGATCATGAATTGACCGTGATCGCTTGCCACAATCTGGCTGATGTACTTCGCGACCAAAAGAAACTGGAGGAGGCATTACCGTTGACAAAACGTGCCTTGGAAGGATTTCGCAACTGCTATGGTCCGGATCATTCAGGCACCATGTCTGCGATGAACAACCTGGCTGTGCTTTACACGCAGATGAACCACCCTGAACTGGCTGAGCCTATCATGCTCGAATTGCTCGCAAGCCGACGACGCGTGCAGGGAGACGACCATCCTCGCACCATTACTGCCATGGGAAACCTAGCTGCAGTCTACACCACCATGCAGCGTTACACGGATGCCCAGCCCATTCTTCAGGATGCCTTAGCACGCAGCAGAAAGGTGGAGGGAGAAGACCACCCAATCACGATTCAACTACTGGGCAACTATACCAGTCTGTTACCCAAACTGAATCGTTATCAGGAATGCGAGCCACTGTTGCGTGAGTACCACGACAAACAACAGCGTCGGCATGGAGCAGAATCCCAACCCACCATCGCAAGCTTGATAAACCTGGGTAATTGCCTGTTGTATACCGGGAAATTGGAAGAAGCCGAGAAACTGCTGCGCCAAGGCGCAACGAAACTGAAAAAGCTGACACCTGATCATTGGAATGTTTTCCGTGCTCAATATCTGCTGGGTGCAGTTCTACTCGAACAAAAGAAATATGCCGAAGCCGAGCTGTTCTTGATCACTGGATACAACGGAATGAAATCGCGGGAGAAAGCGATTCCCGACAGGGACAAATCTTTCATCAACAATGCCATTGACCGGCTTATCAAACTTTACACCGAGATCAACAAATCCGAAGAGGTCATGAAGTGGCAAAAGGAGAAAGAGAATTTGAAAAAAAGGATACTCCCCAATGCAAAGTCGTAGGGGTATACAACATTTGTGATCAGATTAGGCAAGGACAAGCGGAGAGGGCGGGATTCGAACCCGCGGTAGGGTTTGACCCCTACGCCGCTTTAGCAAAGCGGTGCTTTCGACCACTCAGCCACCTCTCCCGAGAGATGGGGACGCAGGGACTCGAACCCTGAACCAATAGATTAAAAGTCTACTGCTCTGCCAGTTGAGCTACGTCCCCGCAGTCTCAGTCGAAAAGATACAAGACTTTTCTCAGGAAACAAGTCACACCCAAACGACTTTTTTATCTCTGTACGACCCGTAATTGCCACAATTGGTTCACTTTATTCAATCAAGATGGATGATAAAGCTGGCGAATTTCGCCGACCAGGAATACCGACCCGGTGGCTACCACAATTTCATCGCTACTCGCCTGATTCGCCAGATATTTCCAGGCCTGCGTTGCTGGCTCGACGACTGTTCCGCCAACACCACCAATATCATGCCACAGACCAAGTAGTTCACGCGGATCTGCTCCGCGACTGCTACTCGAATAGCGTGTAAAGACAATCTGCTTGACCTTCCCTTTCAGCAACTTCAGCATCTCACGAATTTGTTTGTCCTTGGAAACTGCAAAGAGCAGTTGTAAACCAGGAGCTTGCAATGAATCGAGCCAACGTAACAAAACACCGATGGATGCTTCATTGTGGGCTGCATCGAGAATAAGCCAAGGCTTCTCACCCACGATTTCCAGTCGCCCTGGAATGATCGCTTTGACCATGCCCTGTTGATAGGCTTCTAAAGAGAGTTTTGCCTGTGGCTCCAGCAGATGAAGTGTTTGCAGTGCAATTACCGCGTTGTCTGCCTGGTGCTTACCCCAGAGAGATAGTTCACACCAGGGGGAAAGAGTCGTTTGCCCCAGCCACATGACTTTGGGTTTAATGTTCTGACGAATGTCCCCCGGCCAACACATGCCATCAAACTCAGAATCAAGTCGATAGAGCGGGGCCTCCTGTTCCTTCGCTACTCTTTCGATGACTGCTGCGGGGCCTGGTTCACGCACTCCCGAAACCACCGGCCGCCCTCGCTTGATGATCCCGGCCTTTTCAAAGGCAATCTTTTCAACCGTGTCCCCCAGTTGTTCAATATGATCCAGACTGATGCTCGTGATGACCGACACTTCCGGCATCACCACATTGGTTGCATCGAAACGACCACCCATGCCCACTTCCAGCACCGCATAATCGACCTTCTGTTGTGCGAAATGAAGCATCCCCACCGCGGTGATGATCTCGAAAAAAGTCGGTGGCATTTCTTTGCGGTGTTCCACTTCATCGCAGGCTTCAGCAACCATCCGCATGCATTGGATCATACTGGATTGATCAATAGGCTGGCTGTTGATCTGTATTCTTTCCTCCACACGCACCAGGTGAGGAGAGGTGTAAAGACCTACGCGATAACCAGCCTCTTGCAAAACACTGGCGATCATCGTCGCCGTGGAACCCTTGCCCTTAGTGCCGGTAATATGAATGGAACGGAACGCCTCGTGCGGGTTGCCCAGCAACTGCAACATCAGCCGCATGCGATCCAGTTTCAGCAGGCGAACATCCTGTGGCATGCCGATCTTTTCATAGTTGATTCGGCTATTCCAGAAGGCGACGGCCTGTTCGTAGGTTTCAATCGGCATGATTCAGAGTATAGTAGTTCCTATCCTGTCGATGATATCGTGATGTATCCCTGGTGACACATGTCTCTGGAAAAAGTAGATCAAATTCAGTTGTACCCTGTCAAGCAAGTTCGAAAACAGCGACTTGTTACGGACATTGCGGGAACGGTAACGCAGGAACTGAAAAAATCGAAACGCCTGCAGGCACTTCCCACAGGCAGTCGGATTGCCATCGCGGTTGGCAGCCGAGGCATCAATCACTTGTCGACCTATGTACTCTCGACAGTGACTACGCTCAAAAGGATGGGCCATCAGCCTTTCATTGTCGCTGCGATGGGTTCGCATGGTGGAGCTACATCAGAAGGACAGCGTGAATTACTGGCTCATTATGGCATCCATGAAAATGCCATGGGTGTGCCGGTGCTCAGTGATATGGATGTCGAACAAATAGGAGTCAATCAATCGGGCATACCCGTCTATTGGGACAGGAACGCCCTGGCTGCTGACGGCGTTTTTACTATTTCGAGAATCAAACCCCATACTGATTTTCATGGCACTTATGAAAGCGGTATCGTCAAAATGCTGGTTATCGGGCTGGGCAAGCAGCCGGGTGCTTCGGTGCATCATGTGTATGGCGTGCGAGGCTTACGGGACTTCATCCCGCAATCAGTGGAAGTTGTTCTGCAAAAGACCAAGTTCCTGGCAGGCCTGGCGATCGTGGAAAATGCCGATGACGAGCCTGGCTGCATTGAACTGATTGATCGGGATGATCTGCTGGTTAAGGAGCCAGGCCTGTTGTCCCTGGCTCGTGCCTGGATGGCTCAATTGCCTTTCCAGCAACTCGATCTGCTGATCATCGGCGAGTGTGGCAAGAACTACTCCGGCACCGGCATGGATGTCAACGTGTTGGGTCGGCAGATGCTCGAAGGTGTACCCGATCTCCTTAAACCCAACATCACCCGTATCTGTCTACTCGATCTTTCAGAGGAAACCGAAGGCAACGCAACAGGCGTAGGCATTGCAGATCTGACAACAACACGCATAGTCAAGAAGATCGATAAGCATAAGTCAGACATGAATTGTCTGACGAGTTGTTGCCTGCTCCGGTCCAAAATTCCGATAGATCTTCCTGGTGATCGTGAGTGCATTGCCCAGGGAATGGCCACGTGCTGGCAACCTGATCTGGCAAAGTTGAAGCTGGCCTTTATTCCCAACACACTGGAACTGGCACATATCTGGGCAACTGCTGCCGCCCTGGAGCAGTTGAAGAGTAACAAGGAAGTGGAGATTGGCACGACTACTAGAACATTGCCATGGACCGCTGACGGGCGAGTTGAACAGGCGATTCTTTTTCCAAATAGTACACAAGGAAAGCGGCATCAAGTGCTGCGCGCGAAGTAAGCGGCGGTGACTCCGTCTCAAACACTGCAACCCCCCGCTTACTGCGTGCGCGGCTCTTGGTGCTACTTCGTGCGTGGCTCTTCGTACCAGGCCATACGAGTGCCCTGTTCATCCAGGGTATACCGTATTCTCTCTTCCACTTTTTCCTCGCTGAAAAGATGTCTCGTGCTGCCGTGCCGGGTCCATCGTTTCCGTTCAGCACTGTCAAACCCGGCATTATTCAGATTCTTGGAGGCACGCCCCTTCAAGTCGCTCATAATGCGGTCCGGGTTGCCTTCCCCGCTGAGCACCACATGCACATGGTTGCTCCGTACATGCTGCCGCCCATAACTGCCAGCCTCGTTCCTTCGCCAGTTCCACGAATGCCTGGCAGACGATCTCCCGTTCCTGCGGACTCATCACAAAAGCTGGTTGTGTCATCGCGACGCGAGCCCAACGTTCCCGCTGCGGATCCGGCTCCACAAATGGCGTTCCGTATTCGTTATGCTCTCGATCTACCGATCCCTTCCCCTTCGCGCTGCCAGGAAGCCAGGTTCCATATGTCGAGAACGTAATGAAATACGCCAACGCCATAAATTACTCCAAATTCCGAATCAACCTAAAGAGCCGCGCACATAGTAAGCGGTCTTGACTTAAACTGTAACACTGTAGCACACAACAAACGGTTTGCCATTTATCGGAAGTATTGTATTTTCTCACCTAACCCAACCGCTTACTGCGTGCGCGGCTCTTTGTCGTATCTCATTTCATGAACTGTTCGTAACATAACTTTTCAAACTTCTGACCACAGGTTCACCCATGCGTCTCGCCACTCTACAAACTCCTCAAGGCCCTCGTGCGGTCCTTCGTTACCAGGATTACTACTTCGATATCAATGATGCAGAGCCGACACTGCCTAACTCGGTTCGAGAGTGGATTGCCGGCGGCTCGGAATTGTATCGCAAGATCATCGAGGTGGCCAAGCGGCAAGGCACACCCATGTCTCCGGTGAAAGATGCCAGCTATCATGCCCCCATTCTCGATCCACAAAAGATCATCTGCATTGGACTCAACTACAGCGATCATGCCAAGGAACAGAACCTGCAGCCACCCAAAGAACCGGTGGTGTTCAGTAAGTTTGTCACCACGCTGATTGGCCATGGTCAGAACATTGAACTGCCTTCGGTCAGCAACAAGGTTGATTACGAAGCGGAACTGGTGGTCGTCATCGGCAAAGGCGGGCGGATGATCAGTGAAGCGGATGGCATGGACCATGTCGCAGGCTACATGGTGGGCCACGATGTCTCAGCCCGCGACTGGCAGAAGGAAAAAGATGGCAAGCAGTGGCTGTGTGGCAAATCGTTTGACACCTTTGCCCCCACTGGCCCGGAGTTCATCACTGCAGATGAAGTGAAAGACCCTCATCAGTTGCCGATTCGACTTAAACTCAACGGCGAAGTGATGCAGGAATCGAATACGAATCAGTTAATCTTCTCCATCCCCAAACTGATTGCCTACATTTCACAAGTGTTCACCCTTACTCCGGGCGACTTGATCTTTACCGGTACGCCACCTGGGGTTGGAGATGCCCGTAAGCCTCCGGTCTATATGAAACCCGGCGATGTGGCTGAGGTGGAAATTGAAGGACTGGGACAATTGCGAAATCCAGTAGTGCAGGGCAGGTAATGCTTCAGACGATTCAGATCATTGGAGCGTTGCTGATTCTAGTCGCTTTTGCCTTGAACCAGGCGAAGCGGATGGATTCGCACAGTATCGGATACCTGTTACTAAACTTTGTGGGTGCACTGACGCTGGCCATCTTGGCTGCCATCGAATACCAATGGGGCTTTCTGCTTCTGGAAGGCGTCTGGGCGATGGTTTCTTCCTATGGTCTCTTTCGGGCATTTGTGCCAGTTCGCTCCAATACGAGTCAGTAATTTACTTCGCGTTGTCTCCTTGGCGCTTCTTGGCGTCATGGCGGTAAAAAATAAATGAACCGCCAAGTAGCCAAGAAGCGCCAAGAAAAATCAAAGTGAAATTACTCATATTTACAGAGGAACTCATTACGAGTTCCCATTGTGATAAAGTCCAGTGCTGTTAAGGCACATCCTTCACATGCAGTTCACTGTGAGTGATGGACATTTCTTTTTCACGATAAGTCACGCTGCTGTAACTTTTGAACAGTTTCAGCGACTGTATAATCGTCTTGATATCCTTGGCATGTGCCTGATGTTCTTTAAGTTCACTCTCCTGGAACATGAAGTCTGCCCAGGAGTCAGCGGTATCCATCAAGCCGGAAATGCGGAAATAGGTTGCAGACCCCAGCGGTCTGTTGAGATTAGTCAACGGTCCACTTTCTGCCTTGAGGGGAGTGGCCTGCATCAACCGCATCGCATGCTCATTGGAAACCGTCAGAGTACAGAGGTTCTTGCTTAAACCAGCAGATGGCTTCAGGCGGCCATCGAGCTTCAATTCATCGGGGAACGAATACCAAGCCAGCGTGAAATCGTCGATTTTCTTCATTTCAGGTGCAGGCCAATGGATCGACGGAATCTCATCAGGATCAAGCTCGTGAATGACTTTGGCCATATCGTTGAAGGCTTGTCTGATGTCGGTCGCAGCTGCCACCAACTTGTCGCGGTCGCTGACACCCAGAATCAGTGCTGGTTCCAGAATGGGCAGCGGCTTGGCTGAAGAGGGCATATCGCGGTGCCACTGCGTGCTGACCAGTATGTTGTCGATCATGAACCCCGATTGGCCATCAGCCAGTGCAGGGATCAAATTGGTTCGGACGGTGTTGTCCAGCCTTCGAAGTGAAGGTGTAAAACCTTCGAGTACTTGTTCAATCTTCTTGACCGTATCTTCTCCTGCAAACTGCTCAATCATGGGGAAACCAAACTTGCGAAGGTAGCCATCCCCTTTCTTGATCCACTTGACGAGGATGTCCCAGTGTTCCGGGTTCATTTTGCTTCTGCCAATAACCGCCAGGATGGGATCACCACCCATATGGTTGAGCAGGCTCAACTCTTTGGAATAATCTTGTTTGGGATTCGGTGCGTAATCATACAGGAAGGATTCCTGGCCACGAGGTGTCTGGAACGACACGCTGAGCGCAGCTCCAGGCTCGTGCCCCATCAGTTTGAACGCATCGTTACCCAGTTCTTTGAAGTCTTTTTCCAGCCGTTCACGAATCTCATCTTCGAGCGAACTCTCTTCCAGTAACTTGTTGAGTTGTGCCACCAGATCATCCGCGTCGGAACGGGTAAAGCCTGAACCAGCATTCATCCGTTTGCTGGTGTAGCTGATGGAGGTAATTTTCTTGTCCAGATGCTGCTTGAGGGGAGCGAGTTCCGGGTTGTCTACCAGTTTTTTTGCTTTGCCAAAGCTTTCCAGGAAGCGAAGTGAATCGCCAATGCCGAACACGACATATCCATCATAATAGCCAAGGTAAACGGTCAGCTTCATGGTTTTCAAATGGTCTCGCAGCTCCTGGAGGTCGCCGGCATCCTCTTCTATCAGTTCCCAGGGGATTTGATCCCAGGGAATCTTGGCGCCGTCGAGAGTAACCGTGGTCAGACTGTCTTCGCCCACTTTCTGATTCTTGACATTACCCGTCAGTGGTGGAACAGCCAGGGCAGCGGCATTGAGTATTACCGCAAGCCGGGCTACCTGCCGTTTAGCTACCTTCGGATCGCTTACTTTGAAGCCGAATACCAGATCGGGAATCACAACATTATCAAGGTCGTCCTGCAGGGCAGAGCAAACTTCCCGGATTATTTCAAATGGACTATCCATCGGTTCGCCGAAAGCTCGAGAAACCTGAGCACCGAAATACGCTGCCGAGAAAGCAGTTCCAAGGCTGGTCATGAACTTGGGCAATTTTGGACCGCCAATCACGAAGCATTCTTCGCTCACCATTTCCATCAACAGTGAAAGAAGTTCCTGATTTTCCTTCTGTTCCAGCATGCCCTTCAGCGGGCCACTCTGCTGTTCCCAATTGGTGATAACTTCCTTCCAGCCTGCCTTCACCAGCGGTGTGTTCCAGATGTTCTGGACGGCTTTGGTGTTCCACAATTGCAGCAGTTGTTCCTTCATCCGAAGAGATGTGCTGAAGTAGGTGCAGTCCGCCGGGGCCAGACGCAGCGCTGTCGTAGTGAGCAGATCAGCCTGGTTTCTAAACGTTGGAGCGGCTGGCTCTTTGGCTCCTGCCCAGCATAGGCCGATAACCAGTGCTGCCAGGAAGACCAGTATGGAACTTCGCTTCCATAATGATTGTTGCATGATGAACCCTTTATGTGAAATTTGATTCGTTGTTCTTCGCATTCGCCGCATCATAACCGCTTGTGCAAGCACGAGGAAGACCAACTCATGACATCATCCTGTTTCATCGCCTGTCGGTTGCTATAACGACTTCACCTGCAGATCATCTGGGTCTGCCTCTCACTTACTTCGGGTACTCTGCATGGCCATTTTGCAGCATGAATGCGGTTTGGCAGCTATCTATGTGCTTTCCGGCTTCATGCCTCAATCGCGATTGTTGCCACATGGTGATCCCAAACTGGCATCCTCACTCTTGCCCCGCATGCTGCTCGATCTTCAGAATCGTGGTCAGCTTGCTGCAGGCATGGCTACTTACGATCCGAATCGCGAAAAACTGCTCGATACGCACAAAGAATTAGGCACAGTCATTGAAGCCTTTCGCCTGAATCACAAAGGCAAAAGCAAGAATATTCAGCAGGAATATGCAGCCTCGGCTGGCATTGGCCATGTCCGCTATGCCACCTGCGGTACCGATGAACGCAGCTATGCCCAGCCTTTCAACCGTTACCATGGCTGCAAATGGAAATGGTTCAGCTTCGCCTTCAATGGACAGCTTGCCAACTATGGCGAACTGAAGAACGAACTGCTGCAGATGCGGGATTATCATCTCACCCGCGATACCGATACCGAAGTCATCATGCATTATCTCAGCCACGAGTTACGTGGCGACGCACAGCCTGATCTGGTGGAAGTCTTCAAGAATCTCGGCGAGCGGTTTGATGGCGCTTACAACATCGTCTACATGAATGCCATGGGCGATATGGTCATCTCCCGCGATCCCAATGGCATTCGTCCCATGTGCTGGGCGATGGATGGCAACCTGTTTGCTGCTGCCAGTGAAAGCGTGGCGCTGCAAAACCTGGGGTTCACTCAAGTCAACACGCTACAGCCAGGTGAAATGATCATCATTGAGGATGGTCAATTCAGACTGGAACGGTTTGCACCGAAGAAAACACCGAAGCATTGCTTCTTTGAATGGATTTATTTTGCCAATGTAGCCAGTGAACTCGATGGCCACAGCGTCTACCTGACACGAAATGCTCTCGGTATTGAACTGGCACAGCAGGAAAAAGAACTGGGAATTGTTCCGCTGGATGATGACACCATTGTGGTACCAGTGCCCGATACAGCCAAAGCAGCGGCGGATGCAATGGCTTTTGCTTTGAAGTTACCATCGGTCGAAGGGCTGATGCGTAACCGGTATGTTGGTCGCACATTTATCGAAGGCGAAAACCGTGAAGCACGCATTCGAGCCAAGTACACACCGCTCAGGCAGGTGCTTGAAGGCAAACGAGTGCTCCTGGTGGAAGATACCATTGTCCGCAGTTCGACCATGAAAGCGCTATTGGGAGTCATGCGCAGCGTGGGACACGCGAAGGAAATTCACGTCCGTGTCGCCTGCCCGCCTATCATTGCTCCCTGTTTTTATGGCATCGATATGTCCACGATTCAGGAACTCTTTGCTCCACGGTTCCTGCACGGTCAGCCAATATCTCGGGAATATGAGCGCAAAATGGCCCAGGAACTGGGGGCAGACAGTCTTGCCTATCTACCGGTAGAATCTCTTGCTCGTTGCATTGGCATTCAGACAGAAAAACTGTGCCGGGCGTGTGTGACCGGTGAATACCCCACGCCAGTTGGCGAGCAACTTTATCAACTCTCACTCAAGCCAGCCTGCGGCGATCGACGTACTTACGAGAAATAACAGTTAGATACATTTTGGCGGAATCTGTGCCACATTCCGTCGTGTACTCACGATCCGGATGTCGTTTCGGGAAACATTGATCTCCACTCATTTTTAAAGTGATACCACGATCAACAGCAGCACACCTCGACGAGAGTACTCGTCGAAGTGTGGCACGATCACCGTTTATTACACTTCTCAATAACAAAGATTCCCATTCTCACATTTCTTATTGTTGAAGAAGTTCTGCTGTGGGAAAAGTTTCAACTTCAATCGAATAGCCAGTCCGATGAGTATCAGATTCAGCGCGATGCAGACACTCACCATCGCAGGTGATTCCTGAAACCCTCGCAAAGCCTGCATGCTGCTCATCGCAGTCAACATGCACACAGCAACATAAGCAGAAGCGCGATGTCGGCTGATGCCGTACCAGCAGGCCAGGGCAATCACCACGGCAAAACCAGCCAGCCCGTAAAACAGCTGATTACTCTGTTCATATCCCAGCCAGGTCAGGCTTGCGATAGCTATCACATTCAGTAGCATCATGTATGCTTGCAGAAAAGTGATTTCGTTTTGATGCGACTGAATCAAGGGTGCATCTGCGATATTGGCTAGAAACCGGGCAACGTTTTTCTTTTCCATTCCCAGTTTCAATGCCTGGTTGGTGGCTTCCTGATGATTCATGCCTTGGTCAAGAAGAGTTTGAATGAGTTTCATGACAATGCTCCGTGATTGAGATAAGTTGAGTTCACACCTCATACCGTTGAGATCACACGGTGTGACAGCCATTTCAGTTGATTTGCCGAGAAACAGTTCACCTGCGATAATTTGTCTGATATAACGGTCTTGCCCACACATTCGAACATCATCAGAAAAGAAGTGCTATTCCACCACGAGGCGCTATGAACCCTTCGTCGCTTCAGTTCTTCAAGAATCTGTTACAGACTCCCAGCCCACCCGGATATGAAAGGCCCGTGCAGGACATCGTTCGAGCCTGGGCCGGGCAGTACACCAGCCACATCTCAACCGACAGACATGGAAATGTGATTGCCTGCCTGAACCCGGGCAGAGACCAACGCATCATGCTGGCTGGGCACTGCGATCAGTTATCACTGATGGTCCAGTACATCGATAACGATGGTTATCTTTACGTGCAGCCCATGGGCGGTTGGGATATGCAGGTGCTCTTGGGCTCTAACCTGCTCGTCTGGACAAGAAATGGCCCTGTACCCGGCGTGGTAGCCCGCAAAGCGCCGCACCTGATGACAGGTGATGAGAAAAATAAGGTCCCACAGTTTCACGACATATGGGTCGATATTGGCGTCAAGGACAAGAAAGAAGCAGAGGAACTGGTCTTTATCGGCGATACAGTAACGCTCGTGCTAGGCTATCGCGAAATCCGCGGACAGATAGCCTGTGCGCCGGGCATGGATGATAAATCTGGCCTGTGGACAGTCTTCGAAACACTTCGCTTGCTGCATCAACAGCCTTTGGATTGCAGCGTCTATTTTGTTTCCACAGTACAGGAAGAGATCGGGTTGCGCGGCGCGACGACAAGCAGTTATGGCATTCATCCCACGGTCGGTATTGCAGTGGATGTCACTCACGCCACCGATACGCCGGGTAATGAGAAAAAATCAACAGGCGAATGCAGCTTGGGCAAAGGGCCTGTTCTCAGCCGTGGTCCCAATGCGAACCCACATGTCTATCAAAAACTGGTGCAGGCTGCTGAACGCAAACAGATCACGGTGCAACGCAAAGCTCATAACCGTGCAACGGGAACCGATGCCAATTCCATCCAACTCACCAGAGATGGCGTTGCTGCCGGATTAGTTGGCATCCCCAATCGCTACATGCATAGCCCGGTGGAGATGGTACATCTGGGTGATCTGGTTGCTGCAAGTCAGTTATTGGCGGAATTCTGTTCTGCCATTAAAAACGGAGATGATTGGACGCCATAATGCGGAATCTCGCCTGATTGCTGGATTTTCCTGCCAGGTCAGCGTATAATTACAGCAGTCGCAAATCACCGGGTGTCGAGCCCCAAGGATTTGCGATTTCTGTTTTGACATTCATCACAAGTCGGCACGCTGGTGCTGACTTGTTCTTCGTTTTCATTTTTGGCAGGGTCTGGTCATGGGTGCTGAACAAATCGTCATGACGCGTGAAGGCTACGATAAGCTCAAAGTCGATCTCGATCGTATGCAGAACGTCGAAATGATTGAGATAGCCAAGCGCATAGCAACGGCACGCGAAATGGGTGACCTCAGTGAAAATGCTGAGTATCATGCTGCCCGTGAAGATCAGGGCATGCTCAAGGCCCGTATTGATGCTTTGAAGGACAAACTCGCCCACGCATTTATAGTCGACAAATCTACGCTGCCCACGGATCAGGTCGTGTTCGGTTCCAAGGTGAAAGTGTACGATCTGAAGTTCAAGGAAACGGAAGAGTTTGAACTCGTCGGGCCAGGTGAAGAAGATTATGACAATAACAAGATTCTCGCTTCGAGCCCGATGGGGCAGGCCCTGATGGGTAAAAAAGTAGGCGATACCGCTCAATTCCAGGCGCCCGCCGGCGTAATGAAGTACGAAATCAAAGCCATTCGATAGGACAATTTTCAGTCTCTTGGGAGGCACAGACATTCCTGTCTGTGCGCACCGACAGGAATGTCGATGCGACTAACCTGGCTCGGATACAGGTACTTGAATCTTTATACCAGCCTTCTTCAATCTCTGTCGCAGTGACGCCATCGAGAGTCTGCTGTCTTCCAGAAGTACAGTAGCCATCTCACTGAGGATGAAATCCTGCAGATCGTCGCCGGTCCAGCCCTGCGATTCCAGTTGCTCCTGAATCTCTGTAAGGCATCGTTCGCGCAGTTTATCCATCTGACGCGACAAGGTTCCTTCATGTATCCCAAGTAGCTGTGCCGATTCACGCTGGCTTAGTTGATATCTCCATCGCAAGCCAAGCAAAATCAACTCCTGATCATTCAGCGTGGTCAGCCAGGCTCGGGTAGCATCACGAAACAATTCATGCCAATGACTGGAAGAAAGCGTATCAGGCTTTTCAAATGCCTGCAGAAGATCGTCATCACCAAGGTCTGCCACGCGATGCGACGGCGATCGCAGATTCGAAAGTTGCCGGTTTTGAAACACCCTCAGGAGCCAGGGGACCAGTGGCCTCAAGCCATCATAACGGGCGAGGATGGGCAACGACTCTTCACTGGAAGACACTATCAAGTGTCCCCAGAAATCGTTAATCGCGGTTTCCTGTTCCAGTTCCATTCGTGGATAAAGTCTGGCAGCCCGTGATCGCAAGGCATCCAGCAGCAGTCGATCTGCCCGGCCAACTTTAGACTGAAATAAATTATCCCAGGCGGCTTCCTGTCTCTCCAAGCATGCCATAACCAGGTAGGCATCCAGCGATTGCAACTGAGAGACGAAACCAGCCCAATCCAGGTCAGGTTGCATCACCCGGGCTCGTTCATACATCCGTTTCAGATGCTCAAAGAACGATGAAAACTCAATCACCAGTTGTGGGCGTTGAATGCGGCAGAAATGATACAGCAGATGGATGCGAAGTTCAGACAATGTGCTCACGAAAGCGTCCCTGCCGGAGCGAAGATAATTATTTCTATTCTACGCAGCGGCGTCGATGGCGACGCAGTCATTCCCGGCGCTACGCGTGTACCCATACCAATAGCATGCACCGTACGACGGCTGAAAGTTCCCGTTTTGTGAATGCCATGATGATCGGTGAGATAAGTGCGAATCGCTTCTGCCTGTTCCTGGGTCAGAATTTCCGCTGCCCGCTGATCCGGATAATTCGGATCGGTGTACGAAACAATCACCACTTCCGAACCGCTCAACTTCGTTCCAGGCAATGTCTTGGCTGCCCAGGCACGAAGTTGTTCGACACCTTCGGGATGAAAAACCGAACGGCCTTCATGAAACAACTCTGCCTCTGTAAACACTCCCACCACTTTGTCCATGCCTGGGCGAACCAGCAGTTTCGTGTTTGGATCAACATGCTTGCCTACCAGCGGCAACTGTTTCATGGCATCAAAGCCGAACTGTACCGACTGGCTGGTATCCCGCACCTGTTTGATAGTGCTTAAAACTTCCTGGCCTAGAACACCTTTGCCTTCTCGCAGGTCGCTGGTTAATCCTTCAATTTCTTTCACAGCCTTTTCGCTGCGAACGCTCAGCGATTTCATGTGTTCAGAAAGCTTGCGAACATCCTCCAATGTCTGATGCGATTCGCTTGCCAGTTTCTTCAGATCATCCGCCAGGGAATCTTCACGGCCTGGAATAATGGCATGCTCAGCCAATGTTTCCGAGCCGGGAGAACCAGGGAAGATGTCAATCACCTTGCCACCAAGTAAACCTTCAGGCTTGATCTCTGCACGGGCATCCTGTCCCAGTAATGCTCGACATCTTCCATCCAGCTTCAAAGTCACCAGCAGATCACCACCACGCTGAACGGGCTGTTCAATGGATGCTACCTGCCCAGCGGGTACACCCTGAATGCGTACCCGCGTTCCTGGCTCCAGCCCGGCAGCGTTGCCCACTTTCATCGTAATGTTGAATGTGCCGTTCCAGAGCTGCTGCTTGTCGCCAATGGAAAAAAGACCGAACGCAAACAGCAGGAGACCGATAACCACGGCGGCAGCAAAGAGCCAGGCTTGTTTGCGACTGAGAACTTCCGTCATGTTTTTCACCCCAGACTGGTTTCTGGATGCGGTATGGTACCGTATTATACCCTTAACCTGAATAGAAAGTTGCGACACGAGATTTTTGCCCACGAGTCTTATGGCTTCTACACCCGTGATATTGGATTGGCAAGCCGACAAGCTTCGTGCCTGGATGCTTTCACCAGGCGCTTCGCCAAGGCCTGTTATCCTCGATGAGAACGAGACAGTATTACCTCTCGTCATCAGCATGGCAGAGCGACGACTGCAACTCGGCAAATCGGGTTACAAGCTCATCAGGCTGCAACCGCAGCAGGTCATGGAATGTTTCGTACCACATTTGGGTATGGATCGAAGCTGGCAGTATCGGAGACATACACTCGAAAGCCGCGATGGGTTCGCGCTGGTGCTGCAGAAAATCAAAGACAAGTTGCCGGGAAAATCGGTGTTGCACATCGTGCCCAGCTATTGGAATCGTGAGCAGGCTGCCTTGCTGGAAGACCAGACCCGTCAGGCCGGTTTGCGATCACTGGGCAGCATCAAGCGTGGCCTCGTGCTTTCAGGTTTGTCTCCGGGCCTGGTTGTTGATGTGGATGCCTTTGCTGCCACCATTACTCAGAACCGACTGCAATCACGATCGGGAGGCCTGCAATATGAGCACACGCAAACCCTGACCGACCTGGCTATACCCATCTGGTCAGAACGCATTGCGGGCCTAGTGGCTTCCCGCTGCCTTCAGGATTATCGCCGTGATCCGCGAGCCAATGCGGAAACCGATCAGCAACTCTATGAGCAGATTCAGCGGAAGCTGCCCGATTGGGCCAGCCAGCAAGATGCCCGCATTCACTTGAAGCAGCAGGATTGGCAGGATGATCTGCCCATGAACGCCAGTGACGTGCAGGCAGTCTGTTCTCCTCTTGCTAATCGCCTGGCACAGTACATCGTGGCGAAGAAAGAAAGTGAAAGCTGGTTCCTCTCGCCTGAAGCAGGTTCATTACCTGGCTTGCCTCAGGCACTGTATCAGGCAAGTATGAATCAGCGATCGATATCCGTATTGCCGCTGGAACTCATGCCGATGGCTCTCACCAACTGGGCCTGCCACATCGAACAGGGCTTGCTGCAGCCACCTCATCTGGCTGAGACAATGCCAGCGATTAGTGAAATACCTGCTGAGCATCAGCCAGATACGTTGCCGTTCTTAAAGAAGCCGAGCAGGAAATAGTTGTAATTAACGCGTTTTACCCAATAACTTCCCTAATCACCTCGCCAAAATCAATTTCCAGACGTTTGCGGCCGGGGATTTCCAGCTTGCGCGAATCCAATCCCAACTGATGCAGAACGGTCGCGTGCAGGTCGGTCACATAATGGCGATGCTCCACCGCATGGAATCCCAGTTCATCGGTGGCTCCATGAGCGATGCCACCCTTGATGCCACCGCCACACATCCAGGCCGAGAAACCATACGGGTGATGATCGCGGCCATCACTCTTTTCAGCACCGGGCGTTCTGCCAAATTCACTGCCCCACACTACGATGGTTTCATCGAGCAGGCCACGCTGGTCCAGATCGGTGAGTAATGCGCCGATGGGTTGATCGACCTGAGCACACAATTCAGTATGATTCGATTTCAATCCACCATGTGCATCCCAGGCGCCAGCGCCGCCATTGCTGCCATGAAATACCTGCACGAATCGAACTCCCCGTTCAACTAACCGCCGGGCTGCCAGGCATTGTTCGCCGAACGGTTTGGTCTTGGCATTGTCTAAACCATAGAGTTTGCGAGTTGCTTCACTTTCACTGGCAAAATTGACCACCTCCGGCACGCTGCTCTGCATCTTGTAAGCCAGTTCATAACTCTTGATGCGTGCTCGCAGTGCTGGATCATCAGGATAGGTGACATTGGAAAGTGCGTTCAACTTGCCTGCCAGTTCAAACTCCGCTGCCTGTTCCATGGCTGATTTGGGCATGGAGGAAACAGCGAAAGGCAACGGGTTCTTCGGATCGACCTTGAGCCTTATACCATTATGCTCCGGCCCCAGGTAATGGCTACCATGTCCGTGCACGCCGCCACAGCAATCTGCCAGTGGAGTGCCCAGCACTACAAAACTGGGAAGGTTTTCATTCAAGGAACCCAGTCCATAGTGGGCCCAGGAACCAATTGTCGGGTGTGGGCCTTCCAGTACGTGTCTGCCAGTATGGAACTGGAGTTGAGCGCCGTGATCGTTGTCGGTTGTCCACAAGGAGCGAACGATAGCCAGCTTGTCAGCATGCGCAGCGACGTGCGGCCACCAGTTGCTGATGTCCAATCCGCTCATGCCCCACTTCTTGTGATCCACCTGCATGCGGTAGACCTTAGGCTGAACCTTATGCTGACCAGGTAGCAGTTCCCGCAAGTTGGTTTTCAGATGCGGCGAATTCAACAGATCTTTATAAGGTGTTTCAGCGATGGTTTTGCCATCGTACTTGTTCAGCATCGGCTTGGGATCAAAGCTCTCCATGTGGCTGGTGCCACCCACCATAAAGAGCCAGATGACGCGCTTGGCTTTGGCTGGGAAATTCAGGGCAGGGCTACTGCCATCTTTGCCGTACCCGTCGCGATGCAGCATGGCGCTGAGCGCTAAGCCAGAAAAGCCCATGCCGATGTCTGACAGAAAAGTGCGTCGTGAAGGTAACAACATTTTAAATCCACATGAATACGTGATTCGAGCAGCCAGCCATAACGTTCTTAACTAATCACTTCCTGAATGGGGGTGCCAAACTCCATTTCAAGCCGTTTGCGACCTGGAACTTCCAGTCGCCTGGAGTCGAGCCCAAGTTGTCGCAGCACCGTGGCATGCAGGTCCGTCACATAGTGACGATTCTCCACCGCATGAAAGCCGAGTTCATCGGTAGCGCCATGGGCAATGCCGCCTTTAATGCCACCGCCACATATCCAGGCTGAGAAACCATAGGGGTGATGATCGCGACCGTCGCTGCGTTCAGCGCCGGGCGTTCTGCCGAATTCCGTTCCCCAAACTACCAGCGTTTCATCCAGCAAGCCTCGTTGGGCCAGGTCGGTCAGCAGGGCACCAATCGGTTGATCTACCTGTCCACATAGTTCTGAATGGTTAGCCTTCAGGCCGCCATGAGCATCCCAGGCGCCCGCACCACCATTGCTGCCGTGGAAGATTTGCACAAAGCGTACGCCTTTTTCAACCAGGCGGCGAGCAGTGAGGCAAAGCTCGCCAAACGGCTTGGTCCTGGGTTGGTCAAGTCCGTACAGCTTCCGGATTGCTTCAGGTTCCGTTTTGAACTGCACGGCATCAGGTAAACTGGTCTGCATCTTGAATGCCAGTTCGTAACTCTTGATACGTGCCCGCAGGGATGGATCATCGGGATAGGTGACATTCGCCAGGGCATTGAGTTTGCCAGCTAGTTCAAACTCTGCTGCCTGTTCCTGCATCGATTTGCGTTGTGCAGAGGATGCAAAGGGCAACGGGTTGCGTGGATCGACATTCAGGCGAATGCCATTGTGCTCTGGTCCAAGATAATGGCTGCCATGTGCATGCATGCCACCGCAGCAATCGGCCAGCGGCGTTCCGAGCACGACAAAGCTGGGAAGATTGTCTTTGAGCGACCCCAGACCATAATGCACCCAGGAACCAATCGTTGGCTGCGGACCATCCAGTACATGCCGGCCTGTGTGAAACTGAAGTTGTGCCCCGTGATTATTATCCGTGGTCCAGAGTGATCGAACGATCGCCAGCTTGTCAGCATGGGCTGCGACATGAGGCCACCAGTTGCTGATCTCCAGCCCGCTTTGCCCCCACTTCTTGTAATCTACCTGCATCCGAAAGATCTTGGGATGAACCTTATGCAACCCGGGGATAATTTCGCGAAGATTCTCCTTCAGGTGGTTCGATTTCAAACTGGCAGCATAAGGTGTTTCTTCAATCGTCTTGCCTTCGTACTTGTTCAACATCGGCTTGGGATCAAAGCTCTCCAGGTGGCTGGTGCCACCCACCATAAACAGCCAGATGACGCGTTTGGCTTTGGCTGGAAAGTGCAGGGCAGGTATGCTGGCATCTTTACCAAACCCATCACGATGCAGCATGGCGCTGAGCGCTAAGCCAGAAAAGCCCATGCCGATATCTGTCAGGAATGTACGCCGTGTGGGGAAGAGCATCACTGTCTCGCAGGGTTACTAACGTACCGTCACAAATTCATGGTGATTCAGCAGCACGAGCACCAGGCTGGCTCGCGATTTCTGTGTAACTGTTACCGATGCAGTCGCCTGTGATCGCTTTTCCTGTTCCGTCAGGAAAGATTGACACAGCTTTTGTTCCTCATCTGTTGCATGTCGTCCAATTAAGGACTGAAAAGCTGCATCGACAAAGGCTGATGCAGATGCTTGCGGTCCAAGCTGTGCAACCAATCGGCTGGCAATCGCTGCACTGGCTTCCTGGGCCAGCGAACTGTTTGCCAGAGCCAATGCCTGCTGAGGTACCACGCTGCAGTCCCGGCGATAACATTCAGTAGGTGTCGGGGCATCGAACGAAACCAGGAAGGTCATCTGCTTTTCATTGGCATGGCGATAGTAGAGGCTTCGTCGATAGGTCGATAATCCTGCTTCATGATCCAGTTCAGGGCCGCCCTGCTTCAGATCAAGTTTGCCAGCCAGATGCAGTAGGCTGTCGCGGACTGCTTCGGCCTGCATACGTTGGGGCAACCGTCGCCAGTAATACTTGTTATCGGGGTCTCGTGCGATGGCTTCGCTGTTTGGTGTGGAATCGAGCCGATAGGTGCTGCTGGTGACAATCAGCTTATGCAGTTTCTTTAGACTCCAACCCGATTCCATAAACTCAACTGCAAGCCAGTCGAGCAGGGCAGGTTGTGTAGGCACTTGCCCGTTCTTGCCAAAATCAAACATGGTGCCTGCCAGCGGCTGACCAAAATGACGCATCCAGATGTGATTGACCGCAACGCGGGCAGCCAGTGGATTCCTGGTATCGGTGATCCATTTTGCCAATGCCAGCCGTCGGCCGGTGCTGCTGGCAGGGTATTTAGCAGCAACAGGTTGTCCGGTCAGTGGTCTGAGCAGCGCAGCTTCTGCCTGTTTGAGACTGCCTTCCGCTTTGTTGATGGCTTCGAGAACAGAAGCCTGTTTCTTGGCAGGTGTTCGCCAATAGGAAGCCTGAAGTTGAAGCTGAGACTTGCGAGCCTCCAGCAGTGTGGATTGTCGTCTCGTTGATTCTGCCAGCAGCAGCGTGCTTTCTTCGGGCTTGGCTTGTCGACGAATCGACAGGGACAGTTCAGCCAGGGCCAGTCCGGTTTGTGATGCGGCAAATTCTGCCTCTACAGTTACCGCCTCCAAGTCGTGAGTGAGTACCACGGGAATATTGGCCCATGCACCCACGCCTGGTCGTTGCAAGCTGAGCATGGCTGTGATGGCAACACGATGCTTTTCAAGCCGTTGCTGCTTGATCTGTTCCAGCTGTTTCCTGGCCTGGTTGACAACTTCTTCCAGAACATGTTGCCGATGTTCCACATCATGAGCATCCCGCGGTAACTTGACCGCATCGATTCCAAGCGATGGGCCTTTAATCGAGGCAGGCACCTGAGGCGGACAGGGCTGATCCTTGTCTACCAGTGCCTCATTGCCTCGTGTGAACAGAAACGTCTTCGCATCGAGATCGGCATCGTAGACGCGAGCCAAGCCGTCCTTGTTCGTATCAGCCAGACCGGGCACACGGTCAATGCGGACTTGCAACGGTTCAAAGAAAGCACGGAAGGAATAGTAATCGGTCTGCTTGATTGGATCATACATGTGATCATGGCAACGGGCACAGTTCATGGTCGTGCCTAGAAATGCCTTGGCAGTATGTTCCACGGTATTATCGAGCCAGACATTACGGTTAAACCGGAACCAATTGCGTACGAGGAAACCGGTGGCGCGTATGGTCTTATCGTCTTCTGGCGCTATCTCATCGCCAGCCAGCATCTCACGCACCATCTGGTCATAAGCTTTATCTTCGTGCAGTGAATCAACGATCCAGTCACGCCAGCGCCAGATATGTGGCTGGCTCTCACGCACCTCGGCGCCATAACCAGCCCAGTCGCTGTACCGCCAGATGTCCATCCAGTGCCTTGCCCAGCGCTCAGCGTAACGGGGCGATGCCAGCAGGTGATCAACCAGTCTCTCATATGAATCAGGGCTATTGTCGCTTAGGTAAGCTGCACGTTCTTCTGCCGTGGGCGGTAAACCGATCAAATCGAGATACAGTCGCCGCAACAACACTTCTCTCGATGCTTCAGGCCTAGCCGATAATCCCTGTTGTTGTCGTTCATGAATGATGAAAGCATCGAGCGGTTGTCTGATTGATTCACCCGGACTGACTGCAGGCACCATGGGCCGCATGACAGGCTCAAAGGGTTTCCAGCGGTATCGCGCATCGTATTTGGCAAAGTCAGCCAGAGCCTGATCAAGCTTAGCGAGCGTTGCAGTATCGGGTTTGCTTTCCGCATCGCCGGGGTAGGTGCCGGAGAGCAACTCTTTCAGATTGCTGATGCCATCACCATCACTGTCTTCCTGGGCGATGGCAGTGAGCCGTGATTCGAGGTCATTAGGTTTACCAGCCTTGGCGAGTTCCTTGCGGATTTTGACGAGACGCTGGCCAAACGCATTGTGTGGCTTGTCGACATCATCCAGACTCGGTTTGGTGCCTGGTGCATCAGGCAGGTGGCAGAACCTGCAATCAACCGTTCGCTTCATGAACGGCCCGAGCCAGGTTTCCAGTGTTTTCTTATTGGCAGGGTTGGCGAACAGCGCAGGTGGGAAAACGCAGGCCAGCACCACCAACCAAACGCTCAAGCGGGGGAGCATCAGGCAGGTCTCACTTGTTACAGGTAGGCAACACCAGTCTAACGAATGAAACTAGGCTTGAAAAGCCAATATCCTCGAAAGTTCAAGTACTGCAAGGATTTAGTTTGAGTGAGCTTGAGCAGGAATTTATGATGAGCCAATACACTGAGAGATGAACATGCCCAGGAAAATTCCCGAAGTGGATGCCTACATTGAAAAGTCAGCCGACTTTGCCAAGCCGATTTTGAAGAAGATCAGGAAGCTGTTCCACCAGGCCAGCCCCAAGATTACCGAAGAAATGAAGTGGAACTTTCCGCATTTCATGTGCCAGGGCATCGTTGGCAATATGGCTGCTTTCAAAAACCATGCCAGTTTCGGTTTCTGGAAGGCGTCGATGCTCCACGATCCCAAGGGGTTGTTCAATCAGATTGGCAACACCGAAATGGGTGCACACCGGATCACCTCGGTGAAAGATTTGCCTTCAGACAATGTGATCATTTCGTTTATTCAGCAGGCGATTGAACTCAACGAAAAGGGTATCAAATCGCCCGAAAAGAAGCCGAAGGCCCCCAAGGCAGAACTTATCATTCCAGAAGATTTGCTGGCAGCATTGCGCAAGAATGCCAAAGCAGCAAAGACATTCGATGAGTTCAGTTACAGCCATCGTAAGGAATACGTCAATTGGATTCTCGAAGCCAAACGGCCTGAGACTCGAGCTAAAAGGCTGGCGACAACCATCACACAGTTAGAGGAAGGTAAATCGAAAGAATGGAAGTATGAGAAGTGTTAGTCGGCTTAGTGTTCATGCATTTGAAGTCACGCGAGTCGGCTGCCACGGTTTGCGTGTACCCACGCTAACCGTTCTATTACAGAGAATAGTTAAGTGTGCGGGCTTACAAAGTTGATGAGCAGTTTACAACTTTACCTCCACCTTGCTGCAACTCGTCGCATACCCCAGTGCCCGTTTCGTTGTTGGAAACACTCTGCAGGCTGCAATGGCGAGTGCCAACTCCACCAAACCCTCTTCGCCGTAGTCAATTCTTATCAGTTCTCGCAGGTCCGGCTCGTCTTGCTGTGAAGAAATGGCCTTGGCAAAAAGGTACACGTTGGCGAGCTCCGGAGACAATTTATCCACATCTTGATTGAGAACATTTATCAATAGTGCAGCGTCCACGCCATCCTGTCGAGCCAGGTTTACTTCAATCTGCACGCAACTGCCGCAGTCTTCCTGCTGCACAGCAACGATCCGGGCTACATGATAGGCATCGGCAGGCAGCTTTTTGCGGTATTCCGCCAAAGGCATGAACTTCACGAACTTGAAGAAGGCAGGCAGCGAGATTCGAGCGATATGTCGAAGATAATCAACTGAAACTCCCAGTTTCTTTTCCGCAGCATTCAAACGACGATTAATGATCCATCGCAGCATGGGGATACCTTTAATTGAGTAACGATCAAAGAACTCATTACAGCACTCCACAACTGCAAACTTGCTCGCCAACAATTTATTAAACTTGGTTCCGATATCACTATATCACTATCCACCCAAAACAAACAAATACAATGCACATTACGCAATTTTTTGAGACACCGAATGTCTACACCGTCGCCTGTTAAAACCTGGGGTGGCCGCTTCACCGGCAACACCGATGCCCGCGTGGAAGCGTTCACGGAGTCCATCAGCTTCGATCAGCGGCTAGCCCCCTTTGATATCCAGGCGAGTCAGGCCCATGCAACGATGCTAGCTTCTGTAGGGCTGCTTTCCACCGATGAAGTACATAGCATCACCAAGGCATTGAATGAGATTGGTCAGGACATTGCTGCTGGCAAAATGGAATACACCACGAGCCTGGAAGATATTCACACCCACATCGAACAGGCTCTGATCAAAAAGCTGGGCGATACAGGACGCAAGCTCCATACTGCCAGAAGCCGAAATGATCAGATCGTCACCGACGTCAAGCTCTGGGTTCGCAGCAGCATTGATCAACTCAATATCGTCCTTCTCACATTGCAACATGCTCTGGTAAACCTGGCCTTAAAGGATGGACAAGTCATTCTGCCAGGCTACACCCATTTGCAACGGGCTCAGCCTGTACTCGCTGCCCACTATCTATTGGCCTACGTTGAAAAGTTCGAGCGTGACCGGGGCAGATTAGCTGACTGTCGCAAGCGGCTGAACGAGTTGCCTCTGGGAGCTGCAGCATTAGCCGGTACCAGTTTGCCCATTGATCGCCAGTTTACCGCCAGGGAACTGGGCTTTGACCGAGTAGCTGCCAACAGCCTGGATGTTTCCAGCGATCGTGATTTCCTGATCGAATTCGTTTTCGATCTTTCCATGATTGCCTTGCACCTGGCTGGCTGGGCAGAGGAGTGGATCATCTGGTCAACACAGGAGTTCAGCTTTCTGCAACTGCCCGATGCCTTTTGCACCGGCTCCAGCATGATGCCTCACAAGAAGAATCCCGATGTGCTGGAGTTGATCCGTGGGAAATCAGCAAGGGTACTCGGCTCATTGCATCAACTCATGGTGCTGGTAAAAGGTTTGCCTCTGGCCTACAACCGTGATCTGCAGGAAGACAAGCCTGCGGTCTTTGCAGCATTTGATACCGTGCTGGCCTCCGTGGAAATTGCGGCTCCACTTATTGAAGGCACACGGTTCAATCGCCAGGCTATTGAAGCGAAGCTGGAAGATGGATTTCTAGATGCAACGACTTTGATGGAAATACTGGTTAAAGAGGGAATACCACTGCGTACAGCTCATGAGACAGTGGGTAATCTGGTACGACTGTGCGAGCAGAAGCGTTGCAGGTTGAAGGAGTTACCACCGGAAGCATATGATGCAGTCAGCCCCGGCTTAAGCCAGCGGGTATATCCTTCATTAGGAGTAGAACAGGCATTGCAGACATTCTGTAGTGAGGGTTCCACTTCACCCCATGCCGTTCAGGCGCAACTTGACGCTTGGCGCGGACGTTTGGGCAAGTTGCACCAGATATAAGCGTAAAACGTCTTGGGGATGAACCTTAGGGTGTTATGATGGAGAAGTGAGCGCGCGGGAGTCCCACGAGCCGATGGATCATTTCGCATACCGGCAGCATGCCTTGTTCTGTGAAGAGGTACCCGTTCAGCATTTGGCTGAAACGTATGGGACGCCGCTTTGGATCTACAGTCAGGCAACGTTCGTTCACCATCTGAAGGCACTACAGTCTGCCTTTGAAGAAGTCAAACCACTGATCTGTTACAGCGTAAAAACTAACGGCAACACGCACCTGTGCCGGTTGATGCATGAACATGGTTCCGGTTTCGATGTCACCAGTGCAGGGGAGTTGTTTCGTGCACTGCAGGCTGGCGGCACGGGCGACAAGATCGTCTTTGCCGGGGCAGGCAAAAGTGATGATGAAATCAAAATGGGCCTGGAAGCCAAAGTCCGCATGTTCAATGTGGAGAGCGAACCAGAACTGGAAGCCATCAATCGGGTAGCGACGAAACTCAACACCACTACTCAGATTGCCTTACGGGTAAATCCCGATGTCGATCCGCTCACGCATCCTGAAACCTCAACAGGAATGTTTGGCACCAAATTCGGTGTGCCTTGGGATCAGGTAGAACGCATTGCACAATCGCTGTTGAATCATCCACGCATCAAGCTGGTGGGACTGCATTTCCATCTGGGTTCTCCCATTCTGAGCACCAAGCCCTACGAAGATGCCTTGGAACGAGCCGTACCATTACTGTTGAAACTGAGAGAGCAGGGGCACCCGATCAGCACCATTAACTGTGGCGGTGGGTTTGGCATCAATTACAAGAAAAACGAAGCATTGCCCGCCACCGCATTTGCCAAAGTCATTATCCCGGCAGTGAAACGTGCCAAGGTACAACTCGCACTGGAACCAGGCCGCTTCATTGCAGGCAATGCAGGTGTTCTGGTAAGTAAAGTCATCTACCCCAAAATCTCGGCTGGCAAACGCTTCATCATTCAAGACGCCGCGATGAATGATCTCATTCGGCCACGGCTGTATGGTTCGTTCCATCGCATCTGGCCGGTGAATCCACCAGCTGCCTGTCCAGCGCCACCAGCTGATTTTGAAGCTGCCATTGAAAACACGAATCCCACCGATGTCGTGGGGCCTGTCTGCGAAACGGGCGATTACCTGGCACGGGAACGCCAATTGCCTGAACTGAAAACAGGCGATCTGCTGGCGACTTTCAGTGCCGGGGCTTACGGCATGGTGATGAGTTCCAATTACAACGGCCGTCTGCGGGCTGCTGAAGTGCTGGTCAGTGGTGCCAGCCATCGGCTAATACGTCGGCGGGAAACGCTGGATGATCTCATCCGGTGTGAAAAAGAAGTGTGAGACAAAGGAAGGCTGTCACAGAGCAGTCCTTCGGCCAGCCAGGGTCAATCCTGGAAAAGAGGAGTTAGCGATGCATCCAATGAATAACATTCGCTCCTGGCTTGCTGCCGGTGTGGTAGCCATCAGTATCAGTGGCGGCCTGCCTGCTCAGGATTTCACCGTTCCCTACAACAAAACGCCGGAGACCGTCCAGGAATTCTGGGCTGCCGCCAAGTATGATCTGAGCCTGGGCAACCATGCTCGCGCTGCCCAGATGCTCGGCAACTACTTCGACAAGGTGATGGCTTTCGGCCCCGAAGAGCAGAAGAAGTACTTCCTCAATCTTTACGATGCAGAAGGCATTTCACCCTTGCTCAGGCTTTCCACCATTCCTTCTGTCAAAGCAGTGATGCGGAAAGACCCCGTTTCTGGTAATGATCGTCCTGCAGTCGATATCCTGATTGCCCGCATGACGAAGTTTATCGAAGAACGACTCAGTGATCCCGAACGTATCCGATTCTTCGTCGGCCAGCTCAACAAACGGCCTGAAGAACGCGCTTACGCTATCGCTCAATTGCGTGCCAGTGGCGCCCGTTCGATTCCTGCCATGTTGGATGTTCTGCGCGATCCCGCACAGCAGGCTATGCATGGCTCCATCTTCAATGCACTGCTGAAAATGGATAAGGACATCGGGCCACCGTTGCTGGCTGCACTGGATACCAAGAGTGATTTTGTCAAAGGCACGATTATCGATGTCTTTGCCCAGCGTGCTGATACACGCATCGTGCCCGATCTTTATTACATGAGTCAAGCTGCTGATTCAACTGCAGGGCTTAAAGCCAAGGCAAGGGAATGGCTCATGCGATTCCTCAACAAGAAAGAAAGCGAACTGGGTGAACCTCGAAATGAACTGGTTGCGACCGCTGAACTCTATCACCAGCACCAGGTTGATCTGTCAGGGCAGAATCTCACTGTCTGGACGTGGAATGAACAGACAGGTCTGATGGGAACGCCTGCCACCGTTTCCCAGGTGGAAGAGGCTCGCGGCATCGCTTACGCCCGAAAGGCACTTGAACTCGATCCACGTTACCGTCCAGCACAGGTGGAACTCTTCTCCATCGCACTCGATAAGCTGTACGAAGCTGCTGGCCCAAACGTTGATGTCGCCAAGGCCAATGCAGGCTTGCAGGCTCTTCTGGCTGGCAGCCCTGCTGACCTGCTCGAAGAAGTGCTCTCCAAGGCTCTGCATGATCGCAAGACAAATGCCGCTCTTGGTGCCATCCGTGCACTGGCAGCACATGGCGATCCCAGTTTAATTAAATCGACCGAACGGGGCTCACCTGCATTGCTCCAGGCTCTGCGTTATCCTGACCGCCGTGTGCAGTTTGCAGCCGCTGAAGCTGCCTTGGCTGTGAATACCAATGGCGAACCGTTCGCAGGCAGCAGCCGGGTAGTTGATGTGCTTCGCCGGGCCGCTACAGGCAATGGCACTGCAAAAATTCTGGTTGGCTTAACCAATACGGATGATGCCACCCGTGTTGCTGATCAACTCCGTCTGAAGCAATACGACGTGCAGATCGTAGGTTCGGGCAGACACATTCTCCAGGAAGCCAGCCAGGATGGAAATGTTGCTCTGATCATTTCCGATGCAGCACTCCCTGAACCTGGATTCAGCTACTTCCTGACCCAGTACAAGAACCAGCCCGCTACCGCTGGTTTGCCGCTGATTCTGATTGCTGAAAAAGATCAGGCCCGATTGGCGAACTCTGCCTTGGGGCATCTGGGTAATGTCAAAATCCTTGAGCAGACACCACGTTCTGCTGAACTGCTGCAAGCTGAAATCGATAGCCTGATTGGTGAAAAATCCAAGCCCGCTTTCACCGATGCTGAACGTGCTGCCCAGGCCAAGGCAGCGGTAGACTATCTGGCTCGCATGGCTCGCAATGAACTATCAGGATTCGATATCAAATCAGCCGAAGCATCACTCATCAAGGCATTGAACAATGAAACACTGGCTGGCAGTGCTTCAGCAGCATTGGCATTTCGGCCTACCCGCGATGCTCAGCACGCACTGGCCAATTCGGTGATCAGCGACAAAATCGCACCTGCTGCTCGTGCTCAGGTTGCTGCTGCTCTACGGGCAAACCTGCAACGCTTTGGTAGTCAATTGACTAAGGATCAGGCCAATACCATCATTGCCCTGGCCTCAGCATCATCTGATGCAGCACTACGTGAACAGGCTGACCTGGTGGCTTCCATTCTGCGAGGTGATGCATCCGTCATCGGCAACAGGCTGAAAGGCTATGTACCAGGCATCACTCCGCCACCAGTCAAAGTGGAGCCAGGCAAGGTAGAGCCTGCCAAAGAAGGCAACTGATTATCCATTGAATTGAACTCAACCCCGAAACATGCCGTTTTCAGGCTGTTTCGGGGTTTTTGTATGTTGATCGTCGAACGAAAGTGCGCAAGCTCTTATCCACCGTGCGTATAATGAGACATAGTTGCCGCCTCGATCATGCATCTGGGAGTCATGGTATGTTGTTGCGCATGCCTGCTATGCTTGGCCTGTTGGTTGTGCTATCTCTTGGACATTCGGCATGGGCACAAAGACCCGACGATGTGCTCAACAAACTACCCGATTGGGCCAACGCTCTCGTGGTGGTTGATTATCGTGGCATACTGGCGAGCCCGCTCGCTCAAAAAGAAGGATGGGAAAAGCTCCCCGCTGCCGATACGCTCGGCACATCTCTGCCATACCTGAAAAATACTCACACAGCCTGGCTGGCGGCACATCTGGAACCAGGAACGCTTCGCAGTCAGAACGATCTGGTGATCATCCGTGGCGGGCCGTTTCCCGCCGTGAAAGAACTGGTGAAGCTGGAAAATGGAATGGAAGAGCAGATCGGCTCGGTTCCCGCTATCCTTACTGCCCGCAATGCCTATATCCTGGCGCTCAGCGATTCCGAAGTGGCAGTGAACAGCCCCGCAAATCGGCAGAATTCTGCACGCTGGCTGCAGTTCAGCAGGAACAATCAGTCTCCCGTTATTGCCGATTACCTGCAGCAGGCCGCTGCATCCCTCAAAGATGGCTATCACATCATCATCAGCATTGATCTGCATGATGCCATTGATCCGCATCTGGTCAGGCGTTTCCTTGCTCAGTCGACGTTGCTCAAAGACAAGAAAGTCAATATCGATGCCCTGGTCAGAGTGCTCACCAGTTCGCGTGGTATCCGCATTGGCGTCCGGTTTGATCAGACCATCAAGGCCACGCTCGCCGGTGATTTTTCCGAGAACATCAGCGAAGTTTCCAAAGTGCTGCCGGGCCTGGTGCTGAGTGCCCTGGAGGAAATGGGCGGCGAACTGGAGGAATTTCCTGCAGCTTCCGCTGCGATTGAAAACAAGTCATTTCTCATTACCAGTACGCTATCCACCCAGGCGTTACGCAAGGTCATGCGGCTGGTAACGCCTTTCAGCGGTGCCGTGCTCGCTCCTCGCGATGTGCCTATCAAAGGCCCCGATCAACTCGTGCAGAACAGCCAGAAGTATTTCAAGCAGATGCGTGACCTGGCCAATGAAGCAAACTCCATCGCCGAAAGACGCAACGACATGATCCTGGCGGCCCAGCGGTACGACAAGGCGGCACGACTGATTGACCAACTCCCCGTGGGTGGAGTAGACGAAGAATTGGTTGCATTTTCCAACACGATGAGTTCCAGGCTGCGGGCCATTGCAGATGCGCTGCGCTCAGCGATTCTCGAAGCCAATGCCGTGGAAGGTGGCAAACGCAAAAACGTCCAGGTCATTCCCGGAACCTACATGGGTTTTACCCTGGGCCCGTGGAATCCCGATAACCCCGGCGACCCCTTTTCACCCGGCGGACTCTGGTACAGGCCAATGTTCACCCCACCTACGGTTAACGTGCAGACCAATTATCCAGAAATCTATGCCAGGCAGTTGGAAGTGCTGGCCGTAGGCGCCAAGAAACGCCTCGAACTCTGGCGACAACTCAGCGACGAAACCGCCAACATGCGCAAGAAATTGTCGATCAAGCACAATGTGGATTTTTGATTTTTGGAACCTGTCGAAAACTGTGGCAGGGTTATTCGGTACCCCGAATGACCCTGTAGACATGCAGAATGGTCGCGTATTTGGACTACTTGTTCACGGAATCTTACGACACTTTTGTAATTGTCGAAAAGTTAATTGAGTGGAAGACAACTTACGTTTGCAAATTATGTCAGGTTTGAGAATCGCGTTGCGCCTTGCCCAGAATTCAAGAGATGCGAATGGGTAAGATAACCTTGAGAATGTTCCAATGTTGACCCCATCCGTCACATCAATCGCCACATGGACTACAGTAAGCAGAATGGTATTCGGGTGTTGATACACTTTGGCATTTAATTTGTCGAAGCTTCCTATGGCTCTCTTCGTTTCCAGAAATTGTTCCGCATGTGCTTTGTCATATAAGCCTGAATCATGAAATGCATACATACTGACATCAGTCATTACTGCTCCTGCATTGATTAAAAAATACACGACGCAGAAGCAGTGGTATGTATCAGATTGCACGATGGCATCATAATAATGAACATCGTTGAATATGATCGTCGTTGCCTTCCTGTAAACAGC
Source organism: Planctomycetia bacterium (assembly GCA_016795155.1). Taxonomy (NCBI): domain Bacteria; kingdom Pseudomonadati; phylum Planctomycetota; class Planctomycetia; species Planctomycetia bacterium. The sequence goes on from JAEUIE010000036.1 coordinate 151,387, forward strand.
AATCCGATAGTTTGGCGTGATTTTCTTAAGGCACATCTGATAGAGGTTCTCTTTTTTCGTTTCAGTAATTTGCACAGTATCAAAATCTGCCAACAAGGCGTTGTTCATGGCATCGATTGGGATTAACAGATTGACCATGATTATTTCGCACAACGTTTTTTGTGTTCTAAGGCAGATAATCCTTGCATCATCAAGTGGATAGGTCTGTGTGCCACATTCATCACTGCATCAGTTTCCTCACTCGTTCACGTATGCCCTCAGGCCACTGTACCGACTGCTTCCGCAACTGCTGCTTCAACTTATCATTGAAGTCGCTAGGTTTCACGGTTCCCGCATCTGTCTGCTTGAGCACCAGTTCAAACCGTTGCGGGCTGCGCATCATGCCGATCAGGGCCAGTTCCCGGTTTTCTCCCTTTAAATGGGAAAAAGCCTGAGCGATCAGTTCTTCTGCTTCAGCAGTAGGAACGTCAACCAAGCCACTTACGGCGCCCATCTGCATTTCATCATTGCCTCCCGCAGGCAGATACTTTTTCAAGTTCCGTATCGCCAGTTCCGGCTTATCCAGGGCAATAATACGCAGGGCATCGTAGCGTGTGCCAGTATGCACCTTTTCGTTGTGTGCCATGACATGTGATTCCTTCAACACCCATCGCCAGCGTGCCTGTCTATCGGGCGAATCGATCAGTTTTTTCAACTGTTCATGAGGCCACAAATCAACCAGGCCGTGTCCGTTGATGACTCCACCGCCAATGACGACTGCCTGCCAGTCACGCAGTTTGTCTCCTTCTTTAGGCATCGCCATATCCATGATGCGCTGCACGATAGCGAAATCATTTTTCTTCGCTGCTGCGATGGCAACACGCCAGATCCACGGAATGCGTCGGTATTCTTCCTTCAAATCATCAGGCATATCCTTCGTCATGGCAACCAGCAGTTCAGGAGCCAGCGACAGGTTATCCTCAATCGTCTTTTGCCGATCTTTATCTGATAGCTTGTCGTTCAAAATCTGCTGGGCAATCGCATTCACGTCTGGTTTCTCCCGCGAAGTTCCTTCCGCCAGGTTCAGTCGATGTTCGGCTGGTGCAATATAAACGGTGCGCAAATCCATCAGGGCGCCTTTGAGAGGCCCAGCCGGTCGCAGCTTCACCCGCTGTACGCCCGCCTGAAGTTCAATAGCCAGGGCAACACGCACCCGCAGGTACGATGACCAGCCTCCCGTGCCAGCCACTTCATGGTTCACCGTCGTGCTGCCTATTTCCAGCACATAGGGATTGCCCGCATTGTCGTTGGCACAGGCCCAGTCGAAGTAGACATCGTATTCGCCTTTGACAGGCACATCAATTGTCCACGAGACGTAGTCCTTGGCATCATGCCAGTAGCCGATGTTCTGATAGTCTTTTTCGAACGTGATATCCTTGCCGTAGATTTCCGCCTGCTCCGCTTTCAAAGTGTGAACACTATTGACCGGTAGAATCACCCCGGCTGGCGTGTTGCCTGCCAGCACCTTGTAATTGGCCCGCAGGCTGGCCAGGTAGGCAATCAAGTCGCTCATCGCCGCGGGGTTGATTTCCTTTTCCAGCCCCTCGGGCATGAGCGATTTGCCACTCGCTTTGATTTCTTCAATCTCCGAACGGAGCAGCGTTTCCTGCCTGCCTTCCTTGCCTTTGAGCGTGATGGCATTGCCCGATTCACTGCTCAACAGACCGGTGATGGTGCGTCCTTCCTTGGTGACGCAGACATATTCCACATATCGATTGTCAAGGTTCTTGTTAGGATCGAGAATTTCCTGCAGAAGGAATTCGTGCGTTCGATTGGCGAGTGCCGTCAAGTCCGGGCCAACCGCATGCCCCTGTTCGCCCAGTTGATGACATACTGAACAGGTCTTGGTGAATACTTCTTTGCCGTGCTGAACATTTCCCTTCTTGCTGATCGCCTGGGAATACTCGGCAATCAGCCCGGCACGGTTGGACGAAACCTGACTGAAAAGTTGCTCTGCTTTCTGCCTGATGGCATCTTTCCGCGAGAGCAGCAACCGTTGCCTGCTGCTGGCATCTATCTGCGATACCGCGATCAGTTTCTTCTCGACAGCTTCCAGCAGATCCCTCTGCCATTCCTCCCGGCTCAACATCAAATCGACGAGTTGAGAGCGAATGGCTGGTGAAAAGACATGCCAGGAAACCAGCATCAGCATCATATTACCCGAATTCATATTTTTAGCCAGCACGGCAAACGCCGCCTGCTGTAATGCCGGGGTCTGATTCTGATGCAACAGTGAAAACAGCAGTGAACGGGATTCATTCAGATTATCATCCTTTTGACCTGATCCCATGATAATCGAAAGCGCCGCCAGTCGATCTGTTTCGGGAGTGGATTCATTCTTCACCAGCGCCCGTGCAGCACGATACATGGGTTGCAGCAGCGCCTGGTGTTCTTGACTGACCGTTGCTGCCTTCAATACGGGCAACGACGCGACGGCACGATATTGCCAGGTGGCATAGCCCTTGTCGCTTGGAACCGCGAGTCGCTTCAGCATGTTGTTGCCTGCGGTTTGCGGGTCTGCTGTGAGAGTTGCAATCAACTGCATCATCAGTTCCGGCGAAGCTTTGCCCTGATGCGCAGCCTGGATCATGGCTGTTAAGAAGGTATCGCCATGTTCAGGTCGCAAACTACTGAACACCGCTGCCCGCAGATAAGCATCGTCGGGATGCGTCAGCAGAATGGAAGCCAGTTGGTTACCGCCTTCACCCTTGAAGTGAGAACCGAGCGTCCAGGCCATCTGCATCAGAACAGGGACCGATTCCTTGCTCAACCGTTCATTTGTTACGCTATCCAGCAGCCCGTTTAATGCAGGCAATTTTTCCGCCAGCCGCCAGCCGGTTTTGCGTACTGCTTCATGGCTATCGGTAATGGCTGAGCGAATCATCCCGGCATCGAGCTTGCCTAGCAACGCCAGTGTTGAGAGCAACTGCACTTTTACCTCAGGTAATTTGGGCAGTTGCCATTCGAAGGAAGTTTTCATTTGCGAATCTGACTTGTTCCACAGCAGTTGCATCATCGCCAGGTCGCGCTGTGTACCATTCGGCGAATACAGTGCTCCAATCAACTGAGCTGTATCCATGCGATCAAACCGGGGAACAGCATGCGCTTTGCCGTTGGCTGGCTTGATACGGAAGATGCGGCCCATGGTGCTGCCCGCCCGCACATCGAGCTTTGCTAAATCTGCTGGCGGTATCCAGATCGGGTGCTCAATCACCAGGCGGTGCATGTCAACAATCCAGATGCAGCCGTCAGGTCCAGTTCGCATCTGTACCGGCCTGAACCAGTTGTCGATGCTACCCAGGAATTCAAAGTTAGGTTCATCAGCAGGACGTTGGCCGGTGAACGTAGCGCCCTGTTGTTGAAGCTGCAACCGATGTACGATCAGATTGACTGGTTCGCAGGTGAAAAGCTGCCCTTTAAGTGATTCGCCCAGCAAGGTATCGCGATAAACCCCCAGTCCGCATGCTGCCGTCGGCCAGCCCGGCGGGCCGGAGAGTTCAAACAGTTGCACTTGCGAACGCAACGGAAACAGACGGTTGGCGTTGTTGCCTGTGGGCAGAAAGATGCTGTTGGCAGGTGGTTTCACCGAAGCATTTCGCGACAGATAATGATCAGCAATCGGATAATGCCGGGCCAGCACCGTGTTATCGCAGCCGAACCAGTTGTCGAAATCATCGCGTACCCGGCCTTGCTGTGTTTGGCCAGTTGCAGGTTCCAGTTCGCCGGTATCGGGTTTGATTCGAAAATCGCGATTGCCCAGGGCATAGGTTTTGCCATTGAAACTCTTGATGTTGCCACCAAAGAGACCGCAGGAACCATAGACCCACCCATCGAGTCCATACTCCAAGCTGTTGACTCGTGCCTGGAAATTGTGCGTGCCGAACCCTGAATAGAGTTTCTTCACGACATCCGCTTTGCCATCGGAATCGGTATCTTCGGCATAAAGAATATCGGGAGCAGCACAAACCAACACACCCTTGCGCCAGGCAGTCACCCCAGTAGGGTAGGGGATGTTATCAAGGAACACAATGCCCTTGTCATACTTGCCATCGCCGTTGGTGTCTTCGAGTATGCGAATGCGTCCGCCTCCTTTTTTTGGTCTATTTTCGCGCTTCACGTACTCAACCTTTTGGAGCGATTCTTTGGGATTAACAATCTTTATTTCTTGTGATTCAGCCCCCGCCGGATAATCCCCCATCTCCGCTACCCATAGCCGCCCATCAACACCAAATGAAATGGCTACCGGATCAACCACCAGCGGCTCACAGGCCACCAACTCTACTGTGTACTTCGGGTCAACTTTAATTACCGCACCCGATTGTTGCGCAGACATCGGCCTGGTTCCCGCCAGCTTGGTTACATCATCATAAGGTGGCGAAAATGCAGGCAGCTGTTCTTTGACGGTTTTGATAATCTTGTCTTCCACTCCACTCGCAAGAGGCGACGACAGATTGTAATAAACCATCGCGCCGCCACCTTCATAACCGCCTTCTTTCAGAATGCGTTCACTAGGGATGTAGCAGGGCACGTGATTGGAATAGGCATTCACCCAAAGCCTTTGTGCGTGCAGTTCCTGCTTCAGACGCAAGGCATAGTCCACCACCACTTCACCAGGCAGGAACACCATCGCAAGATCGTTGCCAAAGCTCCACGTCTGCACCGAATAGGGAATCTCGGCAGGCAACTTCTCACCCTTGGCCAACCGTTCGAGACACATGCGAGCCTGATAGCCTACCGCATCATTCTTCTTGGCCCGTTCCTGCAAGGTCTGCTCGCTGGGCAAAGCACTCAAAGGCAGAGTGAACGTGTCATACTTGCTGACAATCTTTCCGGGGAGCGGCGCGAGGAAGCCGTTGAGCATCCGCTTCACTTCTGCTGCAACGAAGCCGCCCTGTTTTTCTGCGTATTCGATTTTGTCCTGCCGATCCGCCCGCTCCGGGTTGCTGTCGGCACCACAGCCAATGGATACCAGAGTGATGCAGCCTGGATTTTCTTCCTCCAGGAACTGTGCTGCATACCCCGCCCAGTCGCCGGTGATTTTGTTCAGCGACATGGTGGTGCAATGGCAAGCGTAATTCACCCAGATCGCCCGCAACTTCCCCGCCTCATCCCGCACCGCCATGACTGGCAGATCATGATCAACAGGCAGTTTTCCCCTCTCACCTCCGGGGAGAGGGGCCAGGGGTGAGGCGTTCGACCCATAAACCGACGGCGTCTGCAACGCAGCAGGCCGCCGATTACGGGCAAACCCGGCGAACCCAATGCCCCACGATAAGTGGGAATTCTGCCTGTTCTTCCACGCCTGTTCCGCAACCGTCAGCATCTTCTCCTGCAGTTCCTGAGTGAACTGGTCAATCCGTTTCTGATGGTCTTCAGGCACTGCCACCCCAAAAAGCGTTGTCAGGTAACCACCCACCATCGGTGCAGTGTGCGTATGCGTCACCGTTACCGCCAGCCTATCGCGTGGCAGCCCCAGTTTCTGTTTCAACTGCTCAGCAAACTTTTCCACAAACTCATGCGACAAACCGCACACATCTACCGCCAGCACCATCACCGGTTCCTTGTCGCCAATCACCATAGCCTTGGCATAGATCTTCTGAAGCACACCTTCCGATTCCGTGCGACGGAAACCATATCCCGACAATCGCACCGGATAACTCGGCGTAATGTCAACCTTGGCTACGCCAACAGGAACTGTAGCAGGCTGTGCCAGACTGATTTCGGGAAAGACAAAAACTAAAAACGACAACAACAGACAACGCATGGCTGGAATTCCAAACTGGTAGGATGCTGTACTGTATCAGAGTGAAATCAAAGTACAAGTTTTTCATATCCTACCTTTTTGACCCCTGCCCCCAGACCCCTCACCCCTATATCCTTCACCTAAACGAACAACCCCGAAGAGATCGAATCATGACCTACTTCCCCGAAGTTCCCACCAAAATCCAGTACGAAGGTCCCACGAGCAAGAACCCGCTCAGCTTCAAGCACTACAAGGCTGACGAAGTCGTTGACGGCAAGACCATGCACGACTGGTTCCGCTTCGCCGTCTCCTACTGGCACACCTTCAGAGGGCAGGGGGCTGATCCGTTCGGCCCAGGCTGTGCCGTGCGCCCCTGGGAAGATGGCACCGACAGCGTCGAGATGGCCCAGAAGCGCGTACGTGTCGCCTTCGAGTTCCTGCAAAAGCTCGGCGTCAGCTTCTACTGCTTCCACGACCGTGATGTCGCCCCCGAAGGCAAGAACCTCGCTGAGTGCAACAAAAACCTGGATGCCGTCGTCAAGGTGCTGAAGGAAGAACAGCAGCGCACCGGCATTAAGCTCCTCTGGGGCACCGCCAATCTTTTCAGCAACAAACGCTACGTCCACGGCGCTGCCACCAGCCCCAACGCCGACGCCTTCGCCTACGCCGCCGCCCAGGTGAAGAAGGCGATGGAAGTGACACACGACCTCGGCGGTTCCGGCTACACCTTCTGGGGCGGCCGCGAAGGGTACAGCAACCTCTACAACACCGACATGAAGCGGGAGTTGGACCACCTGGGTAGGTTTCTCAATCTAGCCGTCGACTACAAGAAAAAGATCGGCTTCACCGGCCAGTTCTACATCGAACCCAAGCCCAAGGAACCGACCGTCCACCAGTACGACTTCGACGCCGCCAGTTGCATCGCCTTCCTCAAGACCTACGGCCTCGATAAAGACTTCAAGCTCAACATCGAAACCAACCACGCCACCCTGGCCGGCCACACCATGTTCCACGAGATGCAGTACGCCAGCCAGTACGGCTTCTTAGGCAGCATCGACGCCAACCGCGGCGACCTGCTCCTCGGCTGGGACACCGACCAGTTCCCCACCGATATCTATCTGACCACCACCTGCATGCTAGTCGTCCTCCAACAAGGCGGCTTCGGCACCGGCGGCATCAACTTCGACGCCAAGGTCAGACGAGAAAGCTTCGAACCAGTAGATTTGTTCCACGCCCACATCGGCGGCATGGACGCCTTCGCACGAGGCCTCAAGATCGCAAGCCAGATGCGCAAAGACGGCGCCTTCTCCAAGTTCATCAAAGACCGCTACGCTTCCTGGGATGGTGGTATTGGTGCGACTATCGAGAAGGGTGCAGCCAAGTTCGAAGACCTGGAGAAGTACATGCTCGACAAGGGCGACGCCACCCCCAACACCAGCGGCCGCCAGGAGCATTTGGAGAATGTGTTTAATCAGTACCTGTAAGCAGGACAGCACCCACAAGCAGATGGCTTCAGGCCCAAAGGGCCGAGACAAGATAGCCCAGGGCGCTAGAGCTTTTTGCGTCATGCAACGTAAGTCCTTAATTGTCCGTGCCGTTTGAGTGCTGTAAGGACAAGTTTGGCTTGCACAAAACGATGGACGCGTCGGTGGCCGCGTACCCAGGCGGGGAGGCAGGTTAGTCCGCCTCCCC
>JAEUIE010000037.1 GCA_016795155.1 Planctomycetia bacterium
GCGTGGCTGGCGGAACAAGCTGTACACCACCCGCAAAGGTATTGCCAAAGGTGGCATGGAGTTCACCCGCACCAGCTTATGGAACCTGCTCACCAATCCACTGTACTTCGGTCAGGTAAGACACAAAGACAACGTCTATGCAGGGGAACACGAAGCCATCATAGATGAAGTTCTCTGGCAACGGGTGCAGACTCAACTGGAACGTAATGGCATCCATGGTGGCCGGGAAATCAAGAACCGCCATGGGTCGATATTGAAAGGTTTGCTGCGATGCGTTCCCTGCGGATGTGCCATGACACCCTCGTACTGCTGCAAGAACGGCAAAGTGCAGTATCGATATTACACCTGCACCAAAGCTCAGAAGCAGGGTTGGGAGAAGTGTTCTTCCAAGAGTGTACCCGCAAGTCAGATGGAACAGTTTGTCCTGGAACGCATCCGTGGCATTGGCAGCGATCCAGCTTTACAAGCTGAAGTTCTCCAGATTATCCACCAGCATCATGAAGAACACCGGCAAACCCTGAAGTCAGAACAGGCGCTACTGGAACGTGAACTGAAACGCTGGCAGCAAGAAACCAGAAATCTGATAAGCCAGGTCAAAGCAGGTGAAGTCAACACTCTAGTAACCAGCCGATTGGCTGAAGTGCAGGAACGCATCGCCCACGAAACGCCACGGTTGGCCCAGATTCGCGATGAACTGGAACGGCTGGCCGATTGGTCGATAACCGCCGAATCCGTGGCCACGGTGCTAGGCCGATTCGATGAACTCTGGAAGGCCATGAATATCGTTGAGAAGCAGAAGCTGCTGCAACTTCTCATCGACCGCATTGATTACGATGGCAAGGTGGGCCAAGTGACCATTCACTTCCATCCGACTGGCCTCGAATCCTTATTAACTGAAACCATCACGGAGAACGCTGCATGATTGCCAAGACGTGGAATGTATCGTTTGAAACGCATCGCAAGGGCCAGCGGGTGATGACTACCCGAAAGCGGTCCCCTGCACTGCCGGAAGGTCGCATACCACGTATCTCCCGGCTGATGGCGCTGGCACATCATCTGGAACGCTTGGTGGTAACTGGCATGGTCAAGGACTATGCGGAATTGGCTCGCTTGGGACATGTCAGCCGGGCACGCATCAGCCAGATTATGAACCTTCTGCTCCTGGCACCGGATATTCAGGAGGAGATTTTGTTCCTGCCTAAGACTATCAATGGACATGACCCAATTAAGTTGAAGCATCTGCAGCCGATTTGTCTGGAAATGGATTGGGGGAGGCAGAGGGAGATGTGGAAGAGATTTCTCTCGTGATCATTTCTTGGCTGGCGCTGGCTTTGGTAGTTTCTCTTTCTCCGCCTGCCACTTCTTCACTTCGTCGGGCTTGTTGGTTTCAGTGTAGAGTTGGATGAGGCGGTCGAGAGCTTCGGGGAGGCGTGGGCTGCCCGCGGGGATTACTGACTTGCGAGCCTTCAGCCCTGCGTAGGCCTCCATGAGCAGCGGCTCAGCCTCGGTATACTTCTTCTGGCTAAGGAGCGCGCCACCCAGCAGCGACATAGTGTTGAAAGTGGACCAGGCGTCGGGCTTCTGCTTCATTCGCAACGACAGGCACTCGCGAAGCAGTGGCTCTGCGTCAGCGAACTTGCCCGCGGAAAGCCGGGTGAACCCCAGATTACTCATGCTGACGAGCGTGCTGGGGTGGTCAATACCCAATTTTTCTTTCTGAAGGTGAAACGCTTGCTCCGCCAGAGGCAACGCCTTGTCAAGATCGCCGCTGTCTCGGTAGATCATTGCCAAATTGTTCATGGCACCAAGGGTGTTAGGGTGGTCGGAACCCAGGTTGGTTTTCTTGAGAGGGAGCGACTCTTCCAGCAGGATACGGGCCTTGTCGATGCGTCCGGCACTTTGGTAAACTCCCGCCAAATTGGCCATAATGAACAGCGTGTCCGGATGATTGATACCCAATTTCACCTTTTGTAAATTGAGAGCTCGTTCGAGCAGCGGCAGGGCTTCGTCGAGTCGACCGGCAGACTCATAGGCTTTCGCGAGATGGCCCATGGTGATGAGCGTGTTGGGATGGTCTTGCCCCAGCTTCGTTTTTTGCAAGCGAAACGTTTCCTCAAGAATCGGTAGCGCCTTCTCGAACGACCCAGCGGCGATGTAAGCTGCTGCCAGGTTGCTCTTCGATTCGAGGACAGTGGGGTGGTCGTGTCCGAACTGGGCCTGCTTCAGCCGAAGGGATTCCTCCAGTAGTGGAAACGCCTTGTCAAACTGCTGGGCAAAGACGTAGTTCATCGCCAGGTTGGACATAGTGTTAATGGTTCGGGGATGCTCGGCTCCAAGCCTCGACTTCTGTAATAGATAAGTCTCTTCGATCAGTCGCTTGGCTTCTTGATGTTTTCCGGCCTCAGTGAGACATACTGACAAACTGTTAATGGCGTCGAGCGTGTCGTAATGGTCGGGGCCCATCGTTATCTTCTTCTTCCTGACCGTCTCGTTCAGCAGCGGCAAGGCCTTGTCGAACTTGCCGGCCTTTCGGTATGCTACGGCCAGGTTCTGTATACCATTCAGGGTGTGCTCATGGTCGTGGCCTAACGTCGACTTCGCCTGTTCGACCGCCTGCTCGAACAATGGCAGCGCCTTGTCGAGTCGCCCAGCGCTCTCATAGCCTTGCGCCAAGTTGTCTATCCCGTAAACGGTTTCTGGATGTTCGTAGCCCAACGTTGCCTTCTTTCGCGAGAGGACATCTTCGAGCAGCGTCAGCGATTCGTTGAGACGGCCCGCTGCGCCATAGCTTTGGGCCAGGTTGGTCATGGCGACCAGTGTCTCTGGATGATTGGGACCCAAACGCGCCTTCTGTATGGCAGTGGACTTCTCCAACAATTCGATGGCCCGATTCGCATCCCCCAGTCGAAAGATCGAGATACCAAGGATGTTCTGCATCTTTGCCACGGCCAGCGGATCGCCGATGGCGGAGCCTTCGAGTTCCGTCACCGCCTTGGTCAGATTTTTCTTGAGTGCCTCGCTGAATTCACCGACGGTTCCGTAGCTCACCCTGGGATCCAATCCATTGAACACAGACCCCAAGAGTTCATTTCCCTTCTTGGCGTAAGCCAGGTTGGTCTCGGCCTCCTTTCTCCTCTCCTCCGCGAGTTCCTTCGCTTGCCTCTCTTTCTCGGCGGCGTTCAGCGCCAAATACTCCTGCCGCATTGCTTCGTACAACCCGATGGAGGTGCCAATGATTCCTGCGATCAGTGCTGCCAGCACCAGGCCCGCTGCCAGGACATTCCCTTTGTTCCGCCTCACCAGTTTTTTCAGGCGATAAGCTGCACTGGGCGGAGCTGCTGTTACAGCCTCTCCCGACAAGTACCGCATGACATCGGCGGCAAAACCATTCGCTGTTTCGTATCGACGGTTGCGATCCTTCTCCAGCGCCTTCATGACGATCCAGTCAAGATCGCCTTTCATGAGTGATGACAACTTCTTAGGTTCCATCTGCCTCTGTGCTGCAACGGTCGGTAGACTTTCAGTCTGTCCTACTTTCGTGCTCGGTTTACTGGGCTCTTCCTCCTTGATGATACGCAGCACCTCGGCCCAGATAGCATGCTTGAAGCGTTGCTTCTCCAGGGGTGTGACACCCGTCAGCAGTTCATAGAGGATGACACCCAACGAATAAATGTCAGTACGGGTATCGATATCGAGGTTGTTCAGTTCAGCCTGCTCGGGGCTCATGTAAAGCGGCGTGCCCAACACTACTTCGTGGCCGGTGTGCAACGTCCGTTCCGTCAACGAATGATGCAGCGCCTTGGCCAGGCCAAAGTCAATCACCTTGGGAACAGGCTTGCCATCGTAAAGAGCAACAAGGATGTTGCCCGGTTTCAGATCACGGTGGATGATCCCTTTCTGGTGCGCATGCTGCACCGCCTGACAGATCTGCACGAACAGGTGGAGACGTTCATCAATGGTGAGTTTGACATCATCGCAGTACGTTGTCAGAGGTAGTCCCTTGATGTATTCCATGACGAAGTAAGGCCGACGTTCCTCCGTTAAACCTGCATCCAAGACCTTAGCAATGTTGGGATGATCCATCATGGCCAGAGCCTGCCGTTCTGCTTCAAACCGTGCCAGCACACTCTTGGAGTCCATGCCCGCCTTGATGAGCTTCACGGCTACCTTGCGTTTCACAGGTACGGTCTGCTCGGCTACATAAACAGTTCCCATGCCTCCTTCGCCGATGGATTCGAGCAGCTTGTACTTGCCCGCAATGAAGGTGCCGACAGCCGTATCGGCAGAAGTGAAGTTGACCGTACCTTCCAGACCGGTAGTCGCCTGCATGGCTAGTGGTGAGTTGGAAAGCGGTGACGAGCCTGCATCTGCTTGCAACAAAGCTTCTACCCGTGCCCGCAATTCCGGCTTGCCCTCACAGGCACGGTCCAGCAGGGCCTCTCGTTCCGCTTCAGGCGTTTTGCGGGCTAAATCAAACAGCGTTTCTTCTGTCATGGCATGCCTCCAACTCAACTAGCGAGAATAGAGGCTGGCAAGCGTCAATGATAGTTTTTTTTCTGAGGGAATTTGGGATTATATTCCTCCTGAATCCTCCTCCCTTTCCCCCGTCATGCTCTAACTGTCATCCTGCGTAAGCAACATCATGGTGATGCCAGCACGCACCAGGAGACAGAGACATGGCGAACAAGAGATTAGCGATAGAATGCTAAGAGTTCGGTTTCTACCGCGAGACACCATTTATGAAGCAGGCTTTATATCCTTTAATCATTGCCTGGACCTGCGTCGTGGCCGTGCCTGGTCTTTCGGCACATGAGATCCAACCACGTTTGAAATTCAAAGCGCACACTGGCATGACACGCACGGTCCTCATCACATCGGATGACAAATCTTTGATCACTCTGGGTGGTGAACGCCTCGAAAATGACGGAAAACTTGTCGGCGACACTACCGTGAAGGTGTGGGATCTTAGCACGGGCAAACAACGAGAATTTCCGCAATTCGCGGGCCAGGCCATCGCTTTATCGCCTGAAGGTAAGTGCTTGGCTGTGATCGATAACCACTCGGTAAGGCTAGTTGATCTGCTTACGGGCAAAGTAGTCTCCACATTCAGCGAAAGCAAATTCCCACTTCGGAGTGTGGCGTTCTCTCCTGACGGGAAAACATTAGCGATCGGCTGGAGCAATGACGGCCCCAAACCGGGAAGCAAGCTTGGGGTCGCGCAGATATGGGATTTAGCGACCAGTAAGCCCATTGCTACTCTAGAACCGAACCGAGGTCCAATGCGGACTTTGGCGTTCTCTTCCGACGGCAAATTGTTGGCCGTCGCTACACAAACGTTTCCGAGCATCGGCGATGTGCGATTCTGGGATGTGTCATCGGGGAAACTTCATTCCACGCTTGAAGCCGGCGGTGTCGATTGTCTTGCATTCTCCCCGGACGGGAAGACGTTAGCGGCGGGATGCGGCGGCCGCTTAGTTCGCATTAAGAAGGACACGCCCCACCACGTTCGCCTCTGGGATGTGGAGGCCGCCAGCAACCTCCAGTTCATCCGGTACGAGTTTAGGGTGTTGTGCATAGCCTTCAGCCCAGACGGTACAACCGTAGCGGCGGGCAGCGAAGGCGGCGAATTAGCTCTTTGGAACAAGGCGACGGGAAGATTGCGTTGTGACGTTCCAGACCAGCGCGGGTACGTGCTGTCCGTAGCCTTTACGAGAGACGGCAAGACACTAGTGTCTACAAATAGCGAGGGCGAGGTCCGTTGTTGGGACGTGGCCAAACTTCCGAAGGGGAACTCTGGCAATTAGCCATACTGCCCCAGGAACTTCAAATGCAATCGATGGAAGTTATGATTGACAGAGTCACGTTTATGCACAG
>JAEUIE010000038.1 GCA_016795155.1 Planctomycetia bacterium
TTTTGAAGATTGACTTTCCCTTGATGAATGAAGAGAATGGCCCGGGTACCCTGGTTTGGTCGTATTCGACCTAACCAGGGCGGGACCATCCTGTTCCTCGGCATCGTTAGCCGGGGTACCGGCAAACGATGGCACCCGTGCTCGGCGGCGGTTCCGTTTTCGTAAGTTCACCCGTGCCGCCCGCACCGGTGAACTTTAGCGTTCGGCGGCGAGGGGCGTGCGAATGGGCATTTCCTGGAATGGTCCTTCCGCGTTCGGAATGACCTACAGGTCGTTCCACGCATTGCAGACGAGCATTGCCCGCGCCGGCGTGTTAGACTCGGGAGCCGCGTCGACGATGACGCCGACGCAACTCCTCGACCTCTACGAGTGCGTCCGAAGGTTGGAGCGCCAGGACCCGATCCGTTGGTTCGTCACGCAGGGGGAGGACGGCGCGTTGGAGTTGGGCCAATGCGAGGTGTTAAGCCGCCGGCTGACCCCGGTCCTAGACAAACTATTGCAGGGCAGCGTGTCCGACGACTGCCTAGACGGGCTCGACTGGTTCCTTCGAGAACTGGTCGAAGCCGTCCGGCTCAAGCAGAGAATCACGTGGGGGTGACCGATTACCGGTCACCCCCTGGACGCCGAACCCCTCTATAGCCCTAGTTGTCAAGTCCCCGGTCCTTCTGCGCAGGCAGATTCCTCCAAGTAGTGGAACAGCCTCGGCGAGACAACTTCGGTACGAACCTATTCCTCGTATCGTACGCAGAGGTACACGCTTCTTGCGAGCAGATCGACACCACGGTAATATGGGTGAGTCTGGGTGTAGTATCTCATCACAGTCTCCTTGGGAAGTGGGAAGGGTTCGAAGACTTCCACTGTAACACGGGGGCTATGATGAGTATCCAGGTGCTGGTCTGCGACTGTACCTACCTCAGAGTGTTGGGACGAAAGTTTGCGTACCTGTTCCTGGTGAGCGATGCGTACACGAGACGGATCGTGGGGTATCACGTGAGTCGGGACTTGTCGCATCATTCGGCCGTGATTGCGCTGTCGAAAGCGGCGGCTTGGCTGAAGGAGGTCCAGGGCGTGACGGGTCAGGGCGTGATTCATCATTCGGACCGAGGCTGCCAGTACTGCTGTCATGAGTACCTGGCGATGCTGAGGTCGCAGGGGATGCAATCCAACATGACCGACGCTGACCATTGTTACCAGAATGCCATCGCCGAACGGATCAATGGCATCCTCAAGGATGAGCTTGATTTGGATGCGGAGTTCATAACGTCAACCACGTACAAACGGCTGTCGCCAAGGCCGTGGAGGTGTACAACACGAAACGACCGCACTGGAGCCTAGGCTTGCGTACTCCCCAGGAGATGTATGTACGGGCTGCCTGATCAACCTCGGAGGTTATTGACATGTCAATATCCCCCCAGGCCCCCCTGGACTACTACTACTTACGTGTAGACTTTATTTAGGACGAGAGAGGCCGCTCCCTCAATCGCTTCAGCCATTAACCAGTCCCCTAGCGTTAGCAATGTCTGGCTACTAAGTAGGAGTCACTAACTCAATGCAATAGCACAAAGACACCGTTACCGCCGCGCGATTATGCTTCCACAACACTGCACTTGGAGATATCCTGCCAGCTGGCACAAATAACTGTCAATGAGTATTGAACTCTTCCAAGAAGAAGGCCATGAACGAACACGCAATTGTTGAAGATCTCTTACGAATGTCGGTTCATAAACGAATGATCTATTTAAGTCGTATTTGTGGTGACGATACCGATCTGCAGGAACGGATTTTGAATCTCCTGTCCGATAAAGAAGCACCCAGCCCAAAGACCCCCAAGCAAACTGAACCTGCTCCAATATCCTCGATTGCAGAACAAGGCATTCATGTTCAAGACGCAGCTAGCACACTTCACCAAACACAATCCAGTACAAACTCAATTCCTGATCCAAACTGCACTACAGCCTATTCCGGGCCCACGAATACG
This sequence comes from Planctomycetia bacterium, assembly GCA_016795155.1. Taxonomy (NCBI): domain Bacteria; kingdom Pseudomonadati; phylum Planctomycetota; class Planctomycetia; species Planctomycetia bacterium. The sequence continues at coordinate 1,979 of JAEUIE010000038.1, forward strand.
TCGCTTCCCCAAATTCAACAAATGGAGATCCTAGAAGAGCTTGGACGCGGTGGCATGGGTATCGTCTACCTTGCTCGGCAAATTCATCTTGGCCGACTTGTTGCTTTGAAGATGATCTTGCGAGGTGAGTTTGCAAGTGAGGCTGCATATGAGAGATTTCAAAGTGAAGCCCAGATCGTAGCTAAGTTGCAACATCCCAATATCGTTCTAATTCATGAGGCTAATGTTACTGCGACCAGACCATATTTCGCGCTGGAGTATCTCGAAGGCGGAAACCTTCAACAAAAGCTACGTACTAAGACCGTTTCAGCAAACGATGCCGCTGCACTTCTTGAAAAACTGGCTTGGGCTGTCGATTATGCTCACCAGCAGGGCATCATTCATCGTGATCTTAAGCCTCAGAACATATTGTTAACGAAAGCTGGTGAACCAAAAATCGCAGACTTTGGTTTGGCCAAACAGCAGAATGTTGAACTGACTGGGAGTTTCGCCCAAATTGGCACTCCGAATTACATGGCACCAGAACAGGCTGAGGGCAAGGCCTTACAAGTTGGTCCCGCTGCGGATGTCTATTCCCTGGGAGTAATACTGTATGAGTTGCTCACAGGGCGACCTCCATTTCGTGGCGCGAACATCATGGAAATTATGGATCAGGTTCGGCATACGGAACCTGTGTCAGTTCGATCACTGCAACCACAAACACCAATTGACCTGGAAACAATCTGTCTCAAATGCTTACAAAAGGAACCACGTCATCGGTATGCATCCGCAAGCGCATTAGCTTCGGATCTTCAGAACTATCTCGAAGGAAAGCCAATCACAGCACGACCGATTGGGCCTATCGAACGCGTTGTGAAATGGTGCAGGCGGTATCGCATGGCGGCGGCGTTGATTATTGTTTCAATTACTGCTGCATTAGTCGCCACCGGATTGGCCACATGGGCGATTGGAGCAGAACATAAAGCTCGTTCTGAGAGAGACGAAAAGGAGGATGCACTCAAAGCGAAAACACAAGCTTTACTGGCTGAAAACAGAAACAGATGCTGGATCGAGCAGTTACTGCCTTGGGTGAGTTGACCAGTGAAATCGTCGAAGATCAAATGGCGCGTGACCCAACTCTCAGCGACGAGAATAAAGTGTTCATCGGAAAGATTGTGAAACATTTCGAAGTGCTGTCAGCAATAACCGTAGATGACGTGGAAGGTCGTGCTATTCGCGGCGAAGGTTTCAGACGGGGAGGTATCCTGAAATTTCGTCTTGGTGATCTGGCTGGCGCTGAACTTGCGTTCAAACATGCCCTCGATATCCGAAAAGACCTTGCTGAAAAGTTTCCCGACGACAGAGGCTTAACTCGGAAACTGGTGGATAGTTACCGAGATTATGCAACCTTATTGAGGTCCACTGGGCGAACTAGTGATGCAGAACACTGCCTAGACCGCGCTGTGAATCTCTGGAACCATTTACTTAAGCTGGAGCCACAGCTCCCCGACTATCGATTGAGCTGGGCACGAGCGGTTGCGGACTTGGGTCTTGTTTATGCTAGTACCGGCCGGTTTGGGAAGGCTGAAAAAGCTCATCAGCAAGCTCTGGATTCCCAACTCAACTTACTGACAGAGTATCCGACCAATAGTGTATACTTAGGCGACGTTGCACGAAGCTATTACAATCTGGGGATCCTATATCGTGATTTGGGGCGATTAGCAGATGCAGAAAAAGCATATCGAGATTCGTTAGCATATCGTAAACAGATTGTCAAAATCGCACCTAATCGACCAAGACATCGTGAAGAACTCGCGGCATGTCAGAATAATCTCGCGAATTTGCTAGGCGAGACTGGTCGCATCAAGGATGCTGAGAGTTTCTTTTCTGATGCACAGTCAATTTTCAAATCTCTTGCTGCTGAATACACAACTCGCCCCGAATATCGCCAGCAGTTGGCAACTTGTTATCACAATCTCGCCATTTGCTACAGAACGCGTAATGCAATGACAGAGAGTGAAAAGGCAAACAATAGTGCACTCTTGCTGAGAAAACAACTGGTGACCGACTTCCCAACACGACAAGAGTACTTGGAAGAATTGTCTGCCAGTTACGGAAATATCGCCTCTAATCATTCATTGATTGGCCAGCATAAAGAGGCAATCGAAGCTAATAATGAAGCTATTGCAATACTGCGACAGCTGGCCCACGATTTCCCCACAAATAAGTTATTCAAGCAGAACCTTGCATCTGCGTATTACAATCTTGGTTGTCAGCATATGGCCATTGGACCATCTAAAGATGCCATTCAAGCTTTCGATTGCTCTCTGGAGATAGGTAGATCATTGGCCCAAGAACATCTGTTAGAGCCTCAAGGGCGGGGTCTTGTGGCATCTTCACTAGTCAACCTTGCCAATATCTATTGTGTGAAACGTCAATATGAAAAGGCTAAGGATTGTCTGGTTGAGGCCGAGCCTCATCATAAGGCAGCAATCGCCGCTAGTCCGCAAAACAAAAGCAACAGGGTGAATTATAGAAACCAACTCTGGTCGTTTTCGAATACTTACGCTGGATTAGGTGACTGTGACAATGCTGTTCATGCTGCTTCGATGATCCGCGATCTGGAGGGGGACCCTGCCTCAAATGCATTAGATGCGGCACGGGCACTATGTGGCTGTGTTAATCAAGTTGCTGGAGCTACGATTCATGATAACGAATTACGTAAAGCACAAGCCCGCAGATATACCGATGAAGCAATGAAAATGCTTCAACTAGCAGTGAACAAAGGCTATCGTAACGCGGAATTGCTGAAGAAGGATAACCGCCTTGCAGTGCTTCATTCCCGCGACGATTTTAAGAAGTTGATCACAGATTTGGAAACGTCAAAGCCGCGTTGAACATCTCGAGACGCTCCCCAATGGGAACAATGCTTGCCCCAGCCGTAGCGAGTGCTCAACATACCAAGAACACCCTATGCAGTTGATGAATCAGCTCGTCAACTTAGCTTAATGTCTTCAAGCGACCGCAGCGATCTGCGCTTGCTCTCATTGGGTTCTCCTGAAAGCGGGTCAGCATTGTGCAGCAACTGGTCAAAAGTAACTCGGCAGAGTGCCGTTAGTTCGGTCAGGCTAATCTGCTGCTCTTTAAACTTCCCGGCTTTGAATCGGCCTTCCCAACCGTACTCTTCTATTGCACGGGTGCCCTGGTTTGGTCGTACTCGACCTAACCAGGGCGGAACCGTGGAGGACCACGGCATCGTCAGAAGGAGTACCGGCAAACGATGGCACCCGGTAGTCGTACCAGCAGAGAATATTGTTGAACTTTCCCAAATCGATCGCCAGAATGGTGGACATGAGTGTGCCTCCCAAGAGTTACCGTTATGGTAGGCGGCATGCATGGATTCTTTCGGCGGCGGGAGGGTTAACGTGGACGCACCTTGGATGGGAATCGCTCGCGACGAGTTGGGCACCAAGGAACTGGCCGGCGCCAAGAACAACAACCCGCGGATCCTGGAGTACCTGGAAACGGTGGGGTCGTTCAAAACGGACGAAACCGCCTGGTGCTCGGCGTTCGCCAACTGGGTCATGAAGCAGGCCGGGGTGAAAGGAACGGGCCTCGCGAATGCTCGCTCTTGGCTTCAGTGGGGCTATCCCCTAGCGCATCCCGAGTACGGGTGCATCGTCGTGTTCAGCCGCGGGAGCAGCACGTGGCAGGGGCACGTGGCCTTCTACATCCGGCAGAAGGGGAACGACATCATCGTGTTGGGCGGTAACCAAAGCAACTCGGTGTCGGTGAGCAGGTATGCCAAGAGCCGACTGCTGGGCTATCGCTGGCCCTACCCCGTTGGAGAAGTTACGACGCGTGATGCGAGCGGCCGAGTTACTAGCCGGCAGACGATCGAAGGGTCGGTCATCACCGGCTCACGCCGATGAGCCGAACCAGTCATTGCACCTGGCGCGGCGGCATCAGGTGGTTCTGAGTTCACAGCTCACTCGGCCCCCGCCGCTGCTGAGAGGGGTCGTTCGGCGGCGGAGGGAGAAGCGGATGATGAGTGGTGTTCCCAACGGGACGGAACTGGCGCGTCCGTTTCTCCCCTCGAAAGACTTCGACTGCTCCAAGCGGTTCTACGAGGCACTTGGCTTCGAGAAGACCCTCGATGGAGAAGTCGCCATCTTCAACGCTGGCTCGGGCGGGTTCATCTTGCAGAGGCACTTCCACGAAGAGTGGGCCGCCAACTGTATGATGCAGCTCATGGTCGATGACCTCGCTGCGTGGTGGACGCACATCGAGTCCCTGGACCTTCCAGGACGATTCGGCGTGCCGCCGCCCAAGGCACCGGCCATGCAGCCGTGGGGACTGCTGATCGCATACGTCGTCGATCATGTCGGCGTCCTTTGGCACGTCGCGCAACGACGTGAAGGCGCCAGGCAGGACCGATGAATCGCGGACGTCGCACCAGTCTATGCTCGGATGCCATAGTCTGGTCGACTTCGATCTGACGATGTCGGAATCTTCGAGAACTTCGGTATAGCTAGCGTGAATACACGCAAGCTATGGCACCCGAACGGTGTACGTTCGAGGAGGTGTCTGATGCCGCTGTGTTTGATCGTTCGGCGACGGAGGAGCAACAGATGCCACGGGTTGCACGTCTTCTGCTGGTCGCGATGCTACTTGGTATCGCTGCATTCTGCGTCTTCGGATTCCTGGCGACGTTCGAGCCCACGCCTCGCGATGTCCTGCCTTGGCAAGTCGGGTATGGAGCTACCGCGTTCGTAGCAGTACTCGGTGCCGGGTTCCTGGCATGGCCGATACGACCACGGGACTAATAGCTGTTCAGCTGGAAAATTCGACGGAGGGTAACCATGTTAGCCGTGGCTGGTGCGATTCTGATCAATGCCGCGTGCGTTCTCGCGGCGACGACAAAAGATACAGCCGATATTTACCTGGGGCAGCGATTGATTGCCGGTGTCGGGGCTGTGTTGATCGTGGTGGACCTGTACCCCCGGTTGATGGACTTCATCCGACAATCCAAGGGCACGGGCAAATCCAATGCCAAACCTCCTCTATAGCCCCAGTTGTCCAGCCCCTGGTCCTTCATCGCAGCCTGATTCCTCGAAGTAGTGGAACAGCCTCGGCGTGACAACTTCTGCACGAACCTTGTCATCGCTCAGCACTGGCGGTTCACTTTACCTTGGCTGCTGCTTGACGCAGCGCCCAACCCCTCTTCGCGGTCTGCGGCCTTGACACTCTCATGTCACGCCGGGTGATGGACAACACTTTGGAAGTCTCCCTGGTGATCAGT
>JAEUIE010000039.1 GCA_016795155.1 Planctomycetia bacterium
ACACCACGGCAGAATCGCTGGGGATCAAGTATCTCAAGGAGTGCCGAGAAGCTGTTCGAGTGGCCGTTATGCGGTGTAGCAGAAAGAAAGAGTCGGTGCTCGAAGCGTGGTGCGATGTCCTGAAGTGCTTTGGTGATCTGCGAGTCGATGGCATAACGCTGTCCACTTGCAGGAGCAGCGTGATGGGCTTCGTCAAGGATGAGGAGGGAGCCGGCACGAAAGGTCCCCAGCCAATCTCGCAGGCTGCTGGTGTACGCTTCATCGATAAGCAGTCGGTGAGAGATTAGGAACCGAGAGTGGCTGGTCCAGGGGTTTACCCCGAAGCCCCGCTGCTGCCGAATGCATTTGATGAACTCTTTATCGACGATTTCAAACCGTAGGCCAAAACGCTCCTCAAGCTCGTCTTGCCACTGGTACAGCATGGACGGAGGGCAGGAAACAACAATGTCACGCACTTTCTTGCGTATCAATAGCTCCCGAGCAATGAGGCCAGCTTCGATAGTTTTGCCCAGGCCAACATCATCAGCGATAAAGAGATTCACACGTGGTAGGAGCAGTGCCTTACGCAGAGGTTCAAATTGATACCATTCGACTTTGATGCCTGCCCTGAATGGAGCTTGGAACAGATTGGGGTCAGTAGCGGTAAGACAGTTCCATCGCAGGGTGTTCAAGTAGGCGGAGAACAGAGCTGGTTGATCAAACCCTCGTTTGGCTATGGCGTCCCAGGCTTCAGCCCGTTGGACTGCTGCATCGACTTCCTTCTCCCAGAGTACTTCTAATCGTTGGCCCTGGGCATCGTCGTCAACGCAAGAGAGTTGAACCAGTGTACTGTCTTCTGACTTCGCACCAGCAGTGACCTCTTCCACCAAGTAATGACGTTGCCTGACGTGAGCAATTTGCCCAGGCTTTGGAAGTGTAGAATTAACCGGCATTCACTATCCTTTTTTGCAAAACATCCAGCACCTAAGAATAGATGGAGTGGATGGAAAGTGCAAATAAGAATCGGACTATCTGTTGCAGCCAAGTAGAATCTCATGAACCGCGTGTGTGCCGATCATGGCCACAATGCGAAAGGAGCCGACCCATGTCGAATTGGAAGCGGCTGCCACCCAACGCCGGGATTCACTCACTCATCAACATAAAGTTCGGAGCGCAGGAACATCCTGATCGGATTATTTACCCAGACTTGAACGATGGGTCGCCCCTAGTGCTAGCCACTGACTACTCCGGTGAACACGAGGCACCAGACTTCCGCGTACTCGGCTTCCTGCTAACCACGGAGAAATCGATCGAGTCAGTCTGGGAACCGGCGAGGCTTGAGGTGCGGAATAAATATCTCCACAACAATCGCCATATGTCGTTCAAGAATCTCGACGACGGGCTTCGGATCAAGGCGTTCCCGACCTTCCTAAATGCGGCAACACAGTTGAATGGGGTATTGGTCTGTGTCGCGGTGGAGAAGTCGTTTCAGCTCGCTATGAAAGAAGCCCTTCAACCACTTCAATACGACTGGGTTCCTGAGCCTCTTGAAAAGATGCTCGAAATCTGCAATTTCGGTGCTGGGCTTGTCAACGGGCTTAGGAGTCCGGGGCAGAACATCGGATGGATCACAGATGATGATGCGATAGTCGTCAATGAAAATGCAAAAGCCGATGCATCAGCGATTATGACCTCCGGACTGTATCGGTATCCGGGCGAAAAGTCCCAGTTCGGCTTCGCCGTGGCCAGTGAGTTCACGGAGGATGGATTACGTGCCGAAGACCTGCTTGCAATTCCCGACCTTGCTGCCGGAGCTTACTCCGAATCGCTGATGACTATGGGGAAAGAAAACATCCCTACGACCAGCAGTGGGCCGATTGGGAGGCCAATTTACCTGAAGACCAAATCGACTCTCATCAATGGCTTCCTTTCCCAACGAGGGAACGCACTCAAGACAATGTCCTGTATGGTTCGGTGCCATCCGGAAGGTATGATCCTGTCCTTCGGCAATCCATTCGTCCGACTACCTAGACCCGGCGAATCCACCGAAGGGGCGGTGCCTACCAATGAGAAGTGGCGGAAATCGCTTGCAGTAGAACTGGAAAGAATTGGTGCGGACCCGGATGTGATCTTGAAGAACATGGGGCTCGAACCTCCATTTGGAGATGATCGATAATCGTACGGCCGGTTGATCCTGAGACACAGCCAGTGCTTCAGGCAGACACGATGCCATTCACTTAGCGCTACTTAAATCGCGGTTTTCAACTTACTCCAAATCTATGATCGGTTCAAGGAACCGATCATAGATTGTAGGAAAGAGCAATATTATGCGTTCATTCTCTTCTCGATCTTCTCGTAATCTTTGAGTACCCCAAGTTCACGGGCTATCAACTCTATGTCCACATGCCCCTCGAGGATATTGTTATGACTGAGATCGAGGATGTAATAATCTCCCAAGTCACGCCACCATAGTCCACCACGGTATTTTTTAAGTTGGTTATCATTTTTTTTTCAGAACCCGATTTATCCGCATTACAACAGCCCGTTCGGTTACACTGGCATGCACATTCACTAGTCTAATACTTTGCGGAGCAGTAGCAGTTTGCTTTGCCCACTCGGTTCCTGCCTTCACCCCAAGCTCGAGTTGAAGTGACTCGTGCTTCGCTTGCGTTTGAGCAAGCCTTGCAAAACATGACATGACATACCTCCGGTACCCTGAATCGTGGCAGTGCACCCCTTGCCAAGTTCAGGTGTTTGTAAAAACGAAATGTTCGGTGAACAAATGCAACCGAACATCCTACCATGCCATGCCAAACTGCGTTGCGCAGCTTAATGATGTGGTGCATAGTGCTATACAAGCACATGTTTAAGTTTAGAAAGGACATTCAAGGCGTCCAGAGTCAAGTGATTATTTTAAGTGGTTATGTCGGACATCGATACTTCTTTGCAGATGAACAAACAGCCATTGGAGCTGACATCATCCTCGTAGCAAACACAAGAAAAGAGTAGCACGCAAAAAGGAAAAAGGTCGGTACTGCACATTGATGAGTACATCAAGACCTACCATACTCCTGTCATCACCTGCATACCGGAGGCAATGTGACCTCGTTGGCCGTCTCCTGTGGAATACGGCAAAGAGAATGACAAGCAGGCGGCACAGTCATCCAGATATCGAAGCGTTCAGTATGGCTCGGTGGCTCACACTGTTGTTTTTTCACTGAAGCGACTGGAGTTTAGCGCCCTACTCGAACCTCAACTCTTGAACGTACTGTGCGATCTCACCCAGGGCAATCATCGCCTTGCAGGATTCAGGCAGTTGTTAATGTGATTGAAGACGATAATTCAGTATTCCCATGAGGAAGTTGAGAACTGCTGACGGTCGGGGTATTCTTCAATCGCACTGAGAAGTGCGAAGGAACAAGCCCCTGAGTTCATCTGTCTTACTGAGGCGGTGTTTGGGGGTGAACTGTTTTCAGGAGAAGCTTGTCATGTTGAAATGTTAATGGAGTGTTCAGATGCCGGAATGGGAAAACAAAACTCTTGATGATGACTTTGAACTCAATGGACACTGGTGGATTCCAGGCCAGGAAGATAAGGCGTTGCCTGGCGTTCTGACACGTAAGGCTGGCAATTCCAACCTGACTCTATTCGGAGCGTTTTCGTCCTTTTATGAATTGGGCACAATTAAGCGTCTGAATCCCCCAGGACCACTTCCAATTATTTTGGGAAGGGCAACGGATGGAACGAAGATCACTTTGTATAAGGCACGTCTTACCAGCAACATAACGCCTTTTGGCGGCAGCACTGCCACAGGTGAAGAAAAGTATCACCCATCCTACGTGTTCATCGGCGGACACTATGAAAACCCTGAACAGCTTACGTTTGTCTCGATGAGCATCTCAATTACAAACATTGAGACTTGGGTTGGGTACTACCCTATTCCTCGATTCCTCGAAAGAGATAAAGCTGATCCTCGAAAGATCTTAATTCAAGGAAGAGCAATGGATGACATTGTGTTCCCCATTCCTTCCATTGGCTCGACTCTCGCGCTAATTGGCGACGTATCGTATAAGGGTAACGCACTCAAGAAAGGAACCCTCACCCAGGTTATGCGGTTCGAGCTAATCCCAGAAAAACCTCAATCGTTCGATTGGTTTACTGATCAACGATACTACCTCCTCCAATTCATCACGTTCCTGATGGGAATCCCTGCGTTCAATCGGAACTTACATTTTGCAGGTGTAGAGCGGGACAATGGCTATGGCGACACGACAAACGACGAACTGAGCGTGTTCTATGATCCTGCTCGCAGCATAACCAACCCTTCAGAAACTGTATCTGACCTTGATATGCTGCTCCCATTTGGAAACCTTGCTGGGAGGTTCGGAGAGTTCGTAGCAGCTTGGTTTGCCAATAAGGGTAGGTTCGACGACGTGTGGGCATTGTTCTTTGGCACTGTCTATAACCGGTCGTTTTCTCTGGAGTATCGTTTTTCACGATTGGCGAATTGCCTTGAATGCTACAGCAGAATGATGGATCTACCCCCATCTAAATCGTCTGGAATCTTTGCTGTTCCAAAGGGCTGGAAGCATTTCACTCGATCCATGAACTTACCTACCGTCCCTGGAAGTAAGAAGAAGATTTCTCTTCGCCAGCGCCTGCTTGCAATTCTGCATTCTCTGCAACTAGAAACAGTAAGGCTCATTAGCTCAACCCCAGAAGTTCTTTGTGCCAAACTGGTAAAGGCTCGTGATTACCATTCCCACTACGCTGAGGAGATGAAGGGGGATGATCTCACCGGCACACCAATGTTCGTGTTCTGCGAGCGACTTCACATTCTTATCGTTATCTTGCTGCTGAAGAGCATCGGAATCGATGAGGCAGATATTCGTGTCATCATCGAAAACAATCAACGCATAATGATGATCCGTCACTCATACTTCGACAACGACATGTGATTTCTTCTTCGGAGCTTATCCACTTGCGGGGTGTGGTCTAAGACCATGATCGTACACAAGCCTACATGATTTGTGTCGATGGCACTACAAATCTCCTTTATGCAAGGGCAAGGACTGCTTCTGAGGCCGAACGTACCATGGCTATGATGGCCCTCCTTAGAGTACTGGGAAGTTCTAGCCAATGTGTAGCAACGTAGTTCAGGTCAAGATCCCTGGTGCAAGCACCGGTGCAAACGGTAGAGGGTGTTGACGTAAACTCTTTGGTGGCATCACTTAGATTTGGTGATCCGCAGCTCGACACGCTGGCAAACGCTACTGGCATAGGTTTTTTGCCTGACGATACACTTTTTGGAATCGTGGGAGAAACTTCGGCACTTGAGAGAGTAATAGACCGTAGTCTCTGGCAATCTGCCGTTTGACTTGCAATAGGGTATAGGAAGGGTTATCAATCAGCATATTTTCAATTGCTTGGTATGCTTGCTCCTTGCCTTCTGGTTTATTTTGGTAATCATTTATTTCGTTGCGAAGTATCAGTGCTAGCTTGTGACGACCAAGTTGTTTTGCCCTGGATGCTGCCTTCTCCATCCGAGTAAACCACTTCTTGCCATGACCAAGGCTGGCAACTGCGTGACAGATTTCATGAATCAGTAAACAGTCCTGCTCGTCGGGGTTATCGTATCTGGCAACAACCTCTATCACTCGTCTCTTGATGTCGCAGTAGCCGTGAACATTACGAACAGATGTAGCTCTGATCCGCCATCGATTCTCACGATCCCATCTTGGAAAGAATTGACGTTTGATTTCTAGAAAGTGCTGTCGGAGATTCATGGAAGTGTGTGTGTGTGTGTAATGAAACAGGTAATTGACGGCCATAGCCATTAGCTTAGCATTCAACGCATCAATGTTAAGCCAAGCGAATCTGGGTTTTGTAGATGATGGAGCCACTGTGATGAGGTCAAGTGTTTTGACTTTGAATGGCTCTCAGTCAACGCCTTGAACCACGGTCAATTGGGCTTCGCGTTTGCCCTGATAGGACTCCACCAGTCCTGCACTACAAACACCAATCGCCCCTGATACCGACAGATTACGCCTTGCCGTCGGCGTTCTAACTTGATCATCCGTGATCCTCCAGAAAGGTAATATTACCAACTCCAGTATAACACAAAGCCTGCTGTCTAGTTTGAAGCAATGGCCTGTACTATTCTTGCTTGCAATTTCACAAATGGGGTAAGCCGCCCGAAAGGGCTTACTTTTGGAAGGCTCCATCACTGATCGATGTGCTTTCCACCTTGCTTGCCAAGTGAGCGTCGTTTTGTTTCAGCAAGTATTGTGACTTATCCGGCGGCGCCGCCGAACTCGACTGCCTTTTCCTGGTATTAATTGCAGGATCATAAATCAGCTGATTCTAGCTGGAAACTATTCCAAGATAGTTTAGGGAGTATGTTGACCTTGTTATCCTCGGGTGAATCCAAGCGGATCAAGGCTGTCACTGGCAAGATCGACGATTTGAACTGATGGCACCAATTCAACCAGCTTGATTGAATTGCAATATGACCGTACAATCACCATTGTTCAGTCGTTAACGAAGCTTCGAAAATCCATGATGCGTTTTCTGTTGATCCATTACTTGGCATTTTCTACGGCATTTATGCCGATTGTTTGCTGCTGCACATTCCCTGCAAAGGTCGGCTCCAAATCGAATGAGGGGCAATCCAAGCAAACAGCTCCAGTTGAAAATTGTTGCTGTCATAAACAAGAATCCAAAACTGAGACATCAGCACCGTGCCAGACTCCAAGTGAAAACCATCGTAAAGGTTGCACTTGCAACACAGGGAAGGTTTTCTTTGTGAACAGCGGGAGTGCCGAGCAAAGTGCAGTTTCTCGCGATTTGAATCTGCTCGACGGTTTCAGGGCATTTGCTTTATTTCCTTGTTATGTCAACCTGTGGAATTTCTCGGATCTAAGCAATTTCCGATTGTCTACCTTGCGGCATAACGCATGTTTCCTTTCTTCTGTAGAGTTATTGCGCGCCAAATGCGTGCTTCGTTGTTAGTCCAAGTTGCTGCGACTGCTCCAAACCAATTTGGTCATTCCACTGCCTGAGACTGTATTGTCTCAGTCGCATCGTGCTATGGCAGTCTAAACTTCACCACATCCCGCTTACTCACTTCGGAACAACAGTCGTCTCGATTGTCACCGGCGTGTATGCGGTTCAATCCTCTTAATGTGTTCAGACCAAGGCCGGTCTGGCGCAATGTTCATGGCTGTTGTTTCCATTCACTCCTGTTGGAGAAGTTCGATGAAGATCATCGCTTTGGTATGTGCCGCTCTTCTCGGTTCGATGTTGGTTAATCAATCAACCCAAGCTGACGACAAAAAGGAAGTTACTCTCAATGGCACGATTCTCTGTGCTAAGTGCGCTTTGAAAGAAGCCAAGAAGTGTCAGAACGCAATCCAGGTAAAAGAAGGGGATAAGACTGTTACCTACCTATTTGATGATCGTGGCATGAAGGAATCTTACCACGAGGCGGTTTGTGGTGGAGAAAAGAAGGAAGGAACGGTCAAAGGCACCGTGAGTACCAAGGATGGGAAGCAGATTATCAAGCCCACCAAGGTGGAGTACGCCAAGTAACCGCCTATCCCAGTTCTTTTGATGGCAACAGTCTTTTGGACGTCAGGAAAGACAAGCCGAATAACAACCGTTGTGCAAGCCCGAATCTGCTCGGGCCGTACTTTGTTACGCCAGCAAGAAAGCGAGATATACTATGCCCGATCACGACACAACATCCGATGCAACCAACCAGTCCGAACGAAGTGAGGGTGGTCTACGGGCTCCACCAGGGTACGGTCCGTTTCGTAAGCTCTGGTGGTGGTTCGACTTCATCATCCTGGTGAATCTTGCCAGGTTGCGTTTCATTTTCATCCTCATTGCCATTGGGCTGGTGATCGTCTACTGGGACACTCTGGCGGCGCACTACGATCGATGGACGAGAAAAACCGACGAAAAGAAAGCTGTCGCAACTGATATTGAATACTTTTGCCCAATGCATCCGACAGTAGTGCGCGACAATCCGAAGGATAAATGCCCCATTTGTTTCATGCCGCTCTCAAAGCGGAAGAAAGGTGAGGCTCATGAAGAATCTCTTCCTCCGGGTATTGTAAGCCGGGTGCAGCTCTCGCCTTATCGAGTCGTACTGGCCGGAGTACAAACCTGGCGGGTAAGCTACGTGCCGCTCTCGAAACGAATTACCGCAGTCGGCTACGTGGAGTTTAACGAACGCGAGCTCAGGCAGGTGACGGCACGAGTGAAAGGCCGACTGGATAGGCTTACGGTGAATGAGACCGGGCAGATGGTCCATGAAGGAGAGGAGCTTGGCTCGCTTTACAGTCCTGAGCTTGTCTCGACGATCCAAAACCTGCTTGTTGCCCGGCAAAGTAAAAGTGTAGAACTCGAGGGATCGGCACGCAGTCGCCTGAAACTTTGGGGAGTCGCTGACGAACAGATCGACGAGATCATCCGCTTGGGGCGAGTAGACACACTGTTGAAGATTCGCTCCCCCATGAATGGGCATGTCATCAAGAAATATGTCAAGGAAGGCCAGTACGTAGATGAGGGGACGCCGCTCTACGACCTGGCAGACCTCTCGACAGTCTGGATTCAAGCCCAGGTTAACGAAGAAGATTTGGCTTTCCTTCCACCACAGGAGCAGTTCCACAAACGGGATGCGAGTCGAGCTGGGGCCATGCCAGTGACGGCGACGACCCGTGCTTTTCCGAACGAGAAGTTTAAGGGGCTTCTTACCTTCGTCCATCCCCACATCAGTGCTGACACACGGACTGTTACCGTCAGGTTCGAGCTGGATAATCCTGGGCATAAGCTGCGTCCCGGTTCTTCCGCAACGATCGACTTGGATGTAGCGCCGGTAAAGGTCCAGGCACTGGCGTCCGGAGTCGCTCCGGAACAGAGGGCCAAACTCGGCGAGGGCCTGCTGTTAGCAGTGCCTGAGAGTTCCATCATCGACACGGGCCGCCAGCAGATCGTCTACCGTGAGGCCTCGCCAGGGGAATATGAGGGTGTGAAGGTAGAACTGGGACCACGAATGAATGGGCCACAGGAAGTCGCATACTTCCCTGTCTTGCGAGGCTTAGTCGAGGGCGACTTGATTGTCACCGCAGGTTCTTTCCTGGTTGATGCAGAAACACGCCTCAACCCTGCTGCTGGCTCAATCTATTTTGGTGGCAGTGGCGGGACTGGTGGCACGAAACTCCCTGGCCAAGGCTCTGTCATCAAACCTTCGACACCGAATGATGAAGAGGCGATCATTGCCTCAAACCTGGCCAAGTTGCCCAGTGACGCTGAGAGACGTGAGGTGGCTGAACAGGAATACTGTGTCACACTGGACGACAGCAAGCTCGGCTCGATGGGTGTTCCCCTGCGTCTCGTCATCGAAGGAAGGGCGGTTTACATCTGTTGCAAGGGATGCAGCAAGGAGGCACTCGCCGACCCCAAAGCGACGCTGGCAAAGCTCGATAAACTCAAGGCTGCCAAGAAAACTCAGAGGTCCGCCACGAAGCCGTAACTGCACTGAGCGCCTTTACAAAAAGACGCAAGAGAATCTTCACGACCTAGGAGTAAGCAATGAGATCTATCACTCAACTAGCCTGTACTGCTTTGCTGATCACCTTCGTGGTCGGCTGTCAAAATGCCGGGAAAGTTACACCTAGTTCCACAGACAAAGTCTATGACCTGAGGGGAACAATCATGTCGATTGACAAAGAGAAGAATATGGTGATGCTCGACCACGAGGACATTCCAGGGCTCATGCGTGCTATGAAAATGAGCTTCCCCGTCGAGGACGCAAAACTTCTGACCAACCTCAAGGAAGGTGACAAGGTGCAGGGGATGATCAAAGCACGGGCTGATGGCAAGAACATCATTTCCGATCTGCAGAAGCGGAGCGATCCGTAGCAAGCAGACGCAGTGAACAATTGCCATCCCCTGAAAGGTGTAGCAGAACCATGATCGAGAAGATTATCGAGTATTCGATCCGCAACCGCTTTGTCGTGCTGATAGTTGCGGCAGCCCTAGCCGTTGGCGGGCTCTACGCCATGCTCGATACGCCTATCGATGCCATTCCGGACCTCAGCGAAAACCAGGTCATAGTCTTTACCGACTGGATGGGCCGCAGCCCCCGGGAGATCGAGGACCAGGTGACCTACCCGCTTTCCCGGAAGCTCCAGGGCCTGGCGGGTGTACGAGCAGTGCGTTCTTCGTCCGAGTTCAACTTCTCGATGATTACCCTCATTTTCGAGGATAACGTCGGCTACTATTTTGCGCGGCAAAGGGTGACGGAAAAGCTCTCTCAGGCTAACACGTTTCTGCCAACAGGAGTAGTTCCATACCTTGCACCCGACGCGACAGCCCTGGGGCAAATCTTCTGGTACACCGTTGAGGCTAGTCCCACGAATCCTGTCGATCAGCAGCGGCTGTGGGCACTGAACAAGTTCTACGTGCTGCCCCAGTTGAACTCAGCTGCAGGAGTGGCTGAAGTGGCGACTGTGGGCGGCACTCCGGTGGAATATCAGGTGGATGTCCGCCCAGAGGCACTCCGTGCTTACGGTGTGACGCTGAGCGATTTGTACGGTGCAGTCGCACGCAGCAACTCTCCGGCAGGCGGCGGGGTCATCCAGAAGAACAATGCCGAGTACATTGTCCGTGGCATCGGCTGGATACGGGACAAGCGTGACATTGAGGATACGATCGTCAAAGAAGTTGGTGGAACCCCGATTCTGGTGAAGCATGTCGCTACGGTACAGCTTGGCACTCAGTTCAGAAGAAGTGTTTTTGAGAAGGACGGCAACGAAGCGGTAGGCGGGGTGGTTCTCATGCGCCATGGCGAGAACCCCCTGGCCATTACAGATCGTGTCAAAGAAAAGATTACCGAGCTTCAGCCAGGTCTACCCAAGGGGGTGAGGATCGTTCCAGCTTACGACCGGACACGCCTCATCAAGGGTGCCATTCACACGCTCACCGACGTTATGTGGCACGAGATGGTGATTGCCGCCGTGGCGATCATGCTCATCCTGACACACCTGCGGAGCGTCTTTGTTATCTGCGTAACACTTCCGTTGTCAGTACTCTTTTCGTTTCTTCTTATGTGGCTGTTGCGAAAAGCAGGAATCATCGACATCCAGGCGAACATCATGTCGCTTGCAGGCATTACTATCTCTATCGGCATCCTGGTCGATCAGGCCATCGTCATGACTGAAAACGCCACGCATACGCTCAAGGCGCGGTTTGGGAATCGTCCCGTGACAGGCGACATCCGGGATTTAGTCATTCCTGCTTGCCGGTTGGTGGGCCGACCGATCTTCTTTTCCGTGCTCATCATGCTGATCTCGTTCATTCCAGTCTTCATGCTGAGTGGGCGGGAGGGCAAATATTTCCACCCTTTGGCCTTCACCAAGAGCTTCGCCATGATTGGTGTGGCACTGATTTCGGTGACAGTTGTTCCAGCTCTAATCCCTACCTTCCTCAAGGGGCGACTCAAGAGTGAAGAAGAGAATTGGATCGTTCGAAGCTTTATCAACATATACAAGCCATTCCTAACCTGGGCTCTGCCGCGTAGGAACCTGGTCATGTGGATGTTCGCAGCATTGCTTATCCTGGCTGCTGGAATCTTTCCTGTTCAGGCTGTCGTTGGCATGGGTGCCTCTGATGCGGCGTGGAAAGTGGCCTTTTTGTCAGTTGTCTTCTTTGTCATTGCACTAACCGTCATCTCAACACGGCGATTACTCTGGCAAATCATCTCTTTTGTAACTCTGGTCCTGCTGGCTCTCGCGGTCTACCGGATTGACAAGAGCCACCGCATTGGGGTCGAGTTCATGCCACCCCTGGATGAGGGGAGCATCATGGACATGCCGGTAACGGTACCGCGTGCAAGTATCACGCAAGTGGCGGATGATTTGAAGCATCGCGATGGGCTGCTACGGAGCTTCCCCGAAGTAGAGTCGGTGATTGGTAAGGCTGGTCGAGCCGACACGCCTACTGATCCAGCACCGCTAGACATGGTGGAAACGTTCGTGAACTTTCGTCCGAAAGAACTCTGGCCCAGGAGGGTATTGCGGTTCGAGGATGCCAAGCGGCAGACACTGGAAGTCTTGGCAACCCTGGAAAGCAAAGGCTACCTAGTGCGAGCTCCGCACGAGGACGACAGAGACAACCTCGCCAATGATGCCTCGCAGAAGGCTTTGGAACGATTTGACGAAACGATGCGTGAGCTTGCCTTGCGGCGGTATAAGGAGGTCGAAACAGAGCTTGGCCCCATGCTCGTCCGTTTTGCTGCGACAGCGTCGCTACGGCGGTTCCGGGAGGCTGGTGAACTGCCAGAGGATTCAGCTGCAGTCCAATCAGCGCTGGATAGTTGGCTCAAGACAGCAGTGCCTGAATACGGACGATGGCTTTCCCGTTCTCTGAACCTCGACGAGGCAAATGCCCTGAGTAGTGACCTTGCCAAATACCTGCATGAACGAAAGCTGCTTGCTAACCCCGTTGACGCACTGGCATTACGGAATCCGTTCACTGCCCATCTTGGTCTCTACGGAATAGTTGCAGCCAGCTCTGTTCTCTTGATCCTGGCAACTTGGGTATTGCTGAAGCCTCGTTCCGCGTTCGTAGTTACTACACTCATACTTGCTGTAGCCGTGGGTGGCCTGGTTGCGGGCAAGGTTTTGAAGAATACACACTTGGACTACTTACTCGGCCAGGCCGGGGCGGGTTTTGGACAGAAGGAACCCACATTCGCAAGTGCTTTGCTAGCGGAAATCGAGGCGGAGCGAAGCCTTCGATGGCGGAAGTACGTTAAGGAGATCAACCACGAACTCATGGACCGTGGAGCCGAGATCTATACCTGGTATGCCCTTGAAGAGACTCTCAAGTCTGCACGTAGTTCGGGCTCGCTAGGGAATGCTCCTCATCGTGCTGCATCGGAGAAGTTCATGGACGAGGCTCTGCAGATTCAACTGGGCAAACCTGGTGGCACCGAATCACTGAAGCCCTTCGCTGTGATGCGAGAGGAGTTGGAAGGCCCGTTCCGCGGGCGGACGTTCCTTTGGCCTCGCAAGGGCGGCAAGGATGGCGACCTTGTTGCTGACGAGATGAACCGTGTAATGCAGGTGCCGGGCTGGAGCAACATCTTTACCATGCCGATCGTCAACCGCATCGACATGCTTTCGACAGGTGTGCGAACTGACATTGGTGTCAAGGTCTACGGACCCGACTTGGGAACAGTGGATCGAGTCTCCAAGGAAGTCGAGGCTGTACTGAAACCCTTGCGTGGGGCGAGCGATGTCATCGCCTCGCCCATTATGGGCAAGGGATACCTGGAAATCGAGGTCGATCGTGTAAAAGCAGCACGCTACGGTATCGCTGTTGAGGATGTACAGAGTGAAATCGAGGTAGCCCTGGGTGGGAAAGTGGTCACCTATACGGTGGAGAAAAGGGACCGTTTCCCTGTCCGCATTCGCTATGCCCGCACCTCCAGAGAGGATGAGTCGTCGGTTCGCAATTTACTGATTGCGGTAGGTATTCCAGGTGGTCCGACTGGAGATGCCATGGAAGCACCAACAGCCCCACGCGGAATGTCGCAGGGTCAGGGCACAGCCGGTGCGACAGGGACAGCCTCGACGGAACAAGGGCAACAGCATCGCGCTTCTCCGGACCACGTCGGCAAGGGGCGAGCGCTCATCCCATTGAGTGCTGTCGCCGACGTCCGTATCGTCGAAGGACCATCAATGATTCGTAGCGAAAACGGTAGGCTGCTTAACACCGTCACGCTGATGGTCCGTGGCCGGGACATGCTCGGATTCGTCGATGAGGCGCAGCGTGCCGTTACTCAAAAGGTGACGCTGCCGGAGGGGGTGAGCCTGGCATGGAGCGGGGAGTTCGAGCACCAGGTTCGTGCCGCACGGACACTTCGGTTTGTATTCCCGGCTGTCATAGCTCTGATCTTCGTGATGCTCTACCTAACCTACCAGGACTTCGCTGATGCCTCACTCATGATGCTGGCTGTACCGGAAGCGCTGGCGGGTGGAATCTTCTTCCTTTGGCTGTTCCCCAAAGTCATGCATGGCTGGTCGGCTCCACCTTGGGACTTCAGTGTCGCGGTGTGGGTTGGCTTCATTGCCTGCTTCGGCATGGCTACCGAAACTGGCATCATCATGCTCGTCTACCTGCGTGAGGCCATCGAAAGTCGCGGCGGGCTGGAGAAAATCAAATCACTGGAGGAACTCAGGCAGGCCGTCATCGAGGGTGCCGTCCATCGCCTCCGACCTAAGCTCCTCACAGAAGGTGTGGCTATCATCGCGATCTTCCCGATGGTCTTTGCGACGGGGGTAGGTGGGGAGATCCTCGCTCCCATGGCTCTGCCTGTTCTCGGCGGCCTGCTTATTGCTGACGAGGTTGTGGATATCTTCCTGCCAGTACGGTTCTATTGGGTACGGCGTGCTCGCTGGCTCAAGCTGCATGGTGACCAAACCGGCTTGAACACTCTATCCAACTAATCACTGCGTTCACATGTAATCGAAAACGACAAAACTCCTCAAGCGAACACAACACTATGAAGACCACCGTCAACGTTCCTGGTGTAACCTGTGGCGGGTGTGTAGAAACTATCGAAGGTGCTCTTAGTAAAGTCCCTGGTGTTTCGACCGCCAAGGTGGACTTGGAACGCAAGCTCGTTGAAATTGAACACGACCCAGCTACCACTCCTTCGCAACTGTTGAAGGCCATTAAACAGGCGGGCTATCAAGGGGAACTTCCCGGTCACTCACATCATGCCACCTCGCACTCCACTACCCCAGGCGTCATCGACCCAGTGTGCGGAATGACGATCAACCCGGCCAAGGCGAAAGGGACCAGCGAATACCATGGAAAGAAGTATCACTTTTGTTCAGCTCGATGTAAGGAGCGCTTCGACGCCGATCCGGCTCGTTACACGTCAGCCGCTCCAGCTGAACTGACTAACACAACAGGGTCAGTGGCTGTTCACCGCAAACATGAAGCACACCCGGGTAAGTATACCTGTCCGATGTGTCCGGACGTTGCGGAAGATAAACCAGGCCCATGTCCTACCTGTGGAATGGCCCTCGATCCGCCATTAGTTGCCTCCGGCACTGTGAAGTACACTTGTCCGATGCACCCTGAGATCGTCCGGGACGGGCCTGGTTCCTGTCCGATCTGTGGCATGGCCCTGGAGCCTATGGAAGTTTCAGCGGAGGAAACTAACCCTGAAGAGCAGGACATGCGAAGGCGGTTTTGGGTCTCACTGGCCTTTACGCTGCCCCTCCTGGTGATCGCGATGTCCGAAATGGTTCCAGCCTTGGCTCACTTGGCGGCTGCGAGCTGGGTTCCCTGGTTGCAGCTCGCTTTGGCCACACCGGTCGTCCTCTGGGGCGGTTGGCCCTTCTTCGCTCGCGGCTGGACTTCCGTAGTGAACCGGCGTCTTAACATGTTCACCCTGATCGCCTTGGGCACTGGTGCAGCCTACCTCTACAGCCTGGTCGCTACGCTGCTCCCTGGGGTCATTCCAGCCTCACTACGCGGATCGCACGGTACATTGCCGCTCTATTTTGAAGCGGCGGCGGTGATCATCACGCTCGTCCTCCTAGGACAGATGCTTGAACTCCGCGCTCGCAGCCAAACCAGCAGCGCAATCAAGGCCCTGCTGGGGCTCACTCCCAAAACAGCACGTCGCCTGCGTGACGATGGCAGTGAGGAAGATATCTCACTTGGTGAGGTTCACCTTGGCGACCGTCTGCGCGTCCGTCCGGGAGAGAAGGTCCCAGTAGATGGGACTGTCACCGAGGGTCGCAGTTCAGTCGATGAGTCGATGATCACCGGGGAGCCTGTTCCGGTTGAAAAGACGACCGGGGCAAAAGTTGTGGGTGGCACCGTCAACGGCACTGGGGCTTTTGTTATGCGGGCCGAGCGGGTCGGAGCCGACACTGTGCTTGCCCAAATCGTACAGATGGTCGGGAAGGCACAACGAACGCGAGCACCGATCCAGCGGTTGGCCGACACGGTATCGGGTTACTTTGTGCCTGCGGTTATCCTCGTTGCAGTCATCACGTTTGTTATCTGGGCCTTCGTCGGTCCAGAACCCCGGATGTCCCATGCCCTGGTGAATGCCGTGGCAGTCTTGATCATTGCCTGCCCATGCGCCCTGGGTCTGGCTACTCCCATGTCGATCATGGTCGGCACCGGTCGTTGTGCTACAGCGGGTGTACTCATCAAGAATGCCGAAGTGCTCGAAACCATGGAACGTGTAGATACCCTCGTTGTGGATAAGACAGGCACTCTCACCGAGGGCAAACCTCGTGTCGTTACTGTCGTTGCCGCACGCGACCAGAATGAAGCTGCAGTCCTCAGATCGGCGGCAGCATTGGAACGTTCCAGCGAACACCCACTCGCAGCTGCAATCAGTGAAGCCGTTCGAGAGCGGGGACTCGACGTGCCCCAGGCCGAATCCTTCGAATCACTCACAGGGCGCGGGGTTCGTGGTACGGTTGAAGGTCGCATGGCAGCGGTTGGCAACGTCAAACTCATGCAGGAGATCGGAGCTGACCCCGGTGGCATGATGGAAAAAGCCAACCAGATTCGGGAGCAAGGCCAGACGGCGATCTTTGTGGCCTTGAATGGCCAGGTAGCTGGTCTCATCGGCATTGCCGATCCGATCAAAGCGTCGGCTGCCGATGCTGTTCGTTTACTGCACGCTGAAGGTGTGCGGATCGTTATGCTCACAGGGGACAATCGGACTACCGCCGAAGCGGTCGCGAGGCAACTCGGCATTGACGATGTTCGTGCTGACGTGCTGCCAGCGGATAAGGGCAAAGCTGTCGAAGCATTCCAGGCAGAAGGGCATATTGTCGCCATGGCCGGGGATGGGATTAACGACGCCCCAGCCCTGGCTCAGGCCCA
>JAEUIE010000040.1 GCA_016795155.1 Planctomycetia bacterium
CATCGTGGAGCGGACGTTCAACTGGCTCAAACGATACCGCCGTATCGCCACCAAGTACGAAAAAACTGGACAGAACTTCTTGGGGTTCTTCCAGTTAGGCTCTGTAATGATGCTGCTCAGGTAATTTGTCAACACGCTCTAGTTTAAAAGGCCATTTTGCAACTAATATGATGCATGAAACCACTGGTTTTCAGGCCAATGTTACACTTTTTTGCGTAAAGTCTGTTGAACGTTTCGTACAGCGCGAGTCGCAGGGTCATATTCCACGGGCGGCTCTTCAGAATAGCAGAAACCAGAAGTTTCCTGGAGTACGTTCTGCCATCCCCATTCTGATGAGCCTGCCTCTATCTTTTGAATTGGATTGCAGCCTCCATATCATTGAAATACGATGGTGAATCGCTTTGACAATCTGACCACATATCTTAGCATCGTTTGAATCGAAATGAGCTTCAAGGCCTGAACTTCATGATTGAGAAACCACGATGGATTTTTCCTACTCAGCAAAAGCAACAGAATACCTGGCCAGGCTGCAGTCATTTATTGAGGAACATATCACGCCTGCTGAGCCTGAATACTATCGGCAATTGAAACAGTCGCCCTGGGAACAGCCTGCCGTCATGGAAGCGCTGAAGCAGAAGGCACGAGAGGCAGGATTATGGAATCTTTTTCTTCCAGAAAGCGAGTTTGGGGCTGGATTATCCAACAGCGAATACGCTCCACTGGCCGAGTTGACAGGCCATTCCTTCATTGCTCCGGAAGTATTCAACTGCAATGCCCCAGACACCGGCAACATGGAAGTTCTGGTGAAGTATGGCTCCGCAGAACAGAAAGAGCAGTGGCTCAAACCATTGCTCCAAGGCACCATGCGCTCGGCATTCTGTATGACTGAACCGGATGTTGCCTCCTCCGATGCTACCAACATGCAGGCAACTGCCTTCATTGAGGGCAAAGAAGTTGTCATCAACGGACGCAAATGGTGGAGCACTGGCATTGGCCATCCGCACTGCCGATTTGTCATCTTCATGGGATTGACTTATCCCGAAGCAGAGAAACACGCCCGCCATTCCATGGTAATTGTTCCGCTCGATACGCCGGGTGTAAAGATCGAACGCCTGCTGCCTGTCTTTGGCGATCTGCATGCACCGTTTGGTCATGGTGAAGTCAGTTTTACTCATGTGAGAGTGCCACTCAGTAACGTGATTGCCGGGCTGGGGCGGGGCTTTGAAATTGCCCAGGGTAGACTGGGGCCAGGTCGCATTCATCACTGCATGCGGGTGATCGGCTCTGCGGAACGTGCGCTGCAACTGATGTGCGAACGATCTCTCTCCCGAACAGCGTTTGGAAAACCACTGGTACAACTGGGTGGCAATGTTGATATTATTGCTGAAGCTCGGATGGGAATCGAGCAGGCTCGACTTCTGACTCTCAAAGCTGCCTGGCTAATGGATACAGTCGGTGTCAAAGGTGCCATGAGCGAAATTTCCCAGATTAAAGTCGTAGCACCTCTCCTAGCTCAACGCATCATCGATCAGGCCATTCAGATGCATGGTGGAGCTGGAGTGTCTGATGATTTTCCACTGACTGCCATGTTCGCCAATGCCCGTATCCTTCGCCTGGCTGACGGTCCTGATGAAGTCCATCGTGCTCTGATCGCCAAGCTTGAACTGAAGCTATATCAGAACAGGATATCACCTGCTGGGAGGCAATCCTCATGAGTTGGACCGATCAACCCAGTCCGATGCGTCAGGGTGAAGAGTTGGATATTGCCAGAATTGATACGTTTCTCAAGCAGTCCGTTCCTGGTCTGGTCGGAGAGCCATCGGTTGGTCAGTTTCGCGGCGGAGCTTCCAACCTGACCTATCAATTCACCTATCCATCACGATCAGTTATTATTCGCCGACCACCTTTTGGACATCGTTCGGGGGCAGCACACGACATGCTGCGTGAAGCCAGAGTGATGACTGCATTGAAACCCGTTTACCCCTACGTGCCGGCGGTGCTGGCTACCAGCCAAGCTGGTGAAGTGCTCGACTGCCCGTATTACGTGATGGAGCGAATTGACGGCATTATTCTTCGCCATGATCTGCCAAAGAGCTTGAGTCTCAACACGACAGATACTCGCCAACTCTGTCTTAATGTCATCGACCGATTGATCGAACTGCATCAGATCGATTATCGTGCGGCGGGACTGGAAAACCTCGGCAAAGGCGAAGGTTACGTCAAGCGACAAGTGGATGGCTGGTGCGAACGTTTCGAGAAAGCCCATACAGATGATGTGAATGATTTCAGCACCATCACAAGCTGGCTGCGACAAACCATGCCAGAGCGTGACGCCGCCACCTGCGTCATTCATAATGATTTCCGATTTGACAATGTGGTACTGAACCCTGCTGATCCACTTCAGGTCATTGGCGTGCTCGATTGGGAAATGGCTACTCTAGGGGACCCGTTGATGGATCTGGGTAACAGCCTGGCTTATTGGATTGAAGCAGGTGATGGTCCCGACATGCAATCTGTCAGAAGACAACCTACGCATCTGCCCGGCATGCTGTCACGCCAACAGGTAATTGAGTATTACTGTCAGAAGACAGGGTATTCCGCAAATCAATTCGACTTCTATCAGGTGTTCGGCCTGTTCCGGCTGGCTGTCATCGCGCAACAGATATACTTCCGTTTTCGTCAGGGTCATGCTAAAAACCCGGAGTTCGCAAACTTCATTCACTTTACCAACCTGCTTCAGAAACAATGCCTTGCCATGATGGAACAAGGTACGGTGAAAGCATGAGCCAGTTGTACCTGGTACGTCATGGGCAGGCGTCGTTCGGCAGTCGCGATTACGATCAACTGTCGCCATTAGGCGTTGAGCAATCGCAACTGCTGGGCCAATGGCTTGCCACCACGGGTCTGAAACCCCAGCAAATCGTGCACGGCAGCATGGTGCGACAACAGCAGACAGCACTGCATTGCCTGAATCACTGGTTACCTGACCATCATTCAGCCTTTGCACCAGGACAGAATCATGCTTTTGATGAGTTTGATCACAAGGAAGTGTTGCTCCGAACGCATTCGCAATTCAGCGAACCGGGGTATCTGGAACGATTCATAGCGGAACAGCCCGCCAGCCGACGTGCCTTTCAGAAGATTTTTGCAGAAAGCATGAAACGTTGGATTGAAGGCAAACATGCTCACGAATACACCGAAAGCTGGCCTGCGTTTCGGACTCGCTGTGTGAAGGGATTGCTGCACGTGGCAGAAAATGCTGTAGATCAGGATGTCTGGATTTTCACCTCGGGTGGACCGATTGCTGCCATCATGCAACATGTCATAGGTATTCCCGATGATAAAGTGCTCGAAATCAACTGGACGATTCGCAATGCCAGCATCAGTCTGTTTAGCTCTCGGAATGGCGCCTTACGCCTCAAGCAGTTCAACAGTGTTGCACACCTGATACAAAACCAGCGTCCTGAACTACTCACCTACCGTTAAGCAAGGACTTCTCATGTCATTCACCACCATGTTTGATCTAACGGGCAAAATCGCACTGGTTACCGGAGGCAGCCGAGGCATTGGTGAATCCATCGCCCGTTGCCTGGCTGAGTATGGCGCACAGGTCCTGGTCTCCAGCCGGAAGGCAGAAGGCTGCGAAGCCGTAGCCCAGTCCATCCGTTCTACCGGCGGAAAAGCTGATGCACTGCCCTGCCACATCGGTGAAATGGATCAGATCGAAAAACTTTTTTCCAGCCTTGAGCAGCAGCATGGCCGACTCGATATCCTCGTCAACAATGCTGCCACCAATCCTCACTTCGGCCCCATTTGGGAAACCGATGTTGGTGCCTATCAGAAAACCGTGGATGTCAATATTCGAGGGTACTACTTCATGTCGTCACTGGCTGTCAAAATGATGATGCGCCAGGGTGCAGGCAGCATCGTCAATTTATCATCGGTCAATGGCGTTATCCCCGGACCCATGCAGGGGATTTACTCCATTACCAAGGCTGCCATCATTTCGATGACCAAAGCATTCGCAAAAGAATGTGCCGCCAGCGGTGTACGGGTGAATGCCCTCTTGCCCGGCCTGACCGATACAAAATTTGCTGCAACACTTATCAAGAATGAAACCATCCTCCCGAAGATGCTCGAACATGTCCCCATGAAGCGGGTAGCCCACCCCGATGAGATGGCAGGCACGGTTCTCTATCTAGTCTCGCCAGCCAGCAGTTACGCCACCGGGGTCTGCATTAATGTCGATGGCGGGTATCTGCTGAACTAACACTCAAATTCTCTGCTTGGCCTTGTTCATCCATTTCAGCGCTAATTGCCTCAGGTCAGCGGGTGCATGACCATTGCGCTCAGCAGAGAAGTAATCACGCTCAATGGAGGCAATTTCCGTTTCGAGTTGTTCCTTCAGGGCAGGTGGCAGGTGCTTCGCGCTGCGGAGCCTATCCAGATACTGATGCACCGTAAATGCAGTCATATGCTCAGGCAGCAGGTTATCATCGACAGTTACCGGACGCTTGCGCCGTATCAGGTAAATGATCACCCCCAATGTTAGAAGCGTTGCCAGTAGTGAACCAATCAGCCAGATGGTGCCTGCCATGCTCTTGTTGCCATACTTCTGATCCAACTCGATGGATTGGGTTACGCTGACCAGATCCGCATCGTTATAGCGCTGGTAGATGACTTCTGCATTTTCCACCAGAGGCTTGCCAAACTGGAAGGTTTTCGGCGCTGCCTGCCCTTCATGGGCAACCAGTGTCACCAATGCTGTTCGATCTGACTGTATGGCAATAGGCCCTTGATCTTCACTGAACTTGGCGATGGCTACACCCTGATCATCCAGCTTGGCAATTTCAAAACCAGCTGGCCTGATATCAAGCAACTGTGGGATCGGCGGTACTAGTCCCAGCCCGGTTGCCTTCACTTCCAGTATGAGTTTCCCTTTACTGGCTTGCCGTTCATCCAGAGTCTGAGTAATCGTGAGCTTGCGAACTGGTCGGGCTTTTGCCATCTTGGGCTTGCAATCGATCGGTAGTACCGGTGATTCAACGGGTAACACCACGAAGCCGGAAGTATCCAGAAAATCAAGATCGATGCGCAGACCAGGCAACTTATCCACCTGTGGTCCCTTGGCTTTGAGTAGCAAGTAGGCATAAGGTGTTACACGCCAGCCGAATTCCCTGGCCGAGCGCGAGTGCACTTTCTCTGATTCAAATGTCACAGATATGATATCGAACTGCTCTTTCAGTGTTTCTTTCACTGCAGTCTCAAACCGGTCACGGTAGTCTGCAGTTGGTCTGCCATAGTTGTACGACCATCGCAGGCTGTTCTGATTCTGCAGATATCTGCTGAAGCCACCCGATTCCCGTTCAATATCGCGAGTATGCAGCAGGTGAACGAATACGCCAAAGGGTTCACCGTGTCCAACGGTGGTATCGCCGCCATCCACTTCGGTCGTCAGTTTTACTTCAGTAATGAGATCCTTGTAGTAATCGAAGAGTTTTCGGGCTTCATACGCCTGCTTGTGATCAGGATCAATGATGCCAAAGCCGCCTTGAAGATAGCGGAACTTCACCTGGGCTTTGGCTGAACTCATGCGTGAAAAAAGATTGTTGGCGAATTTGTTCATGTGCCGTTCTGCCAGGTCAGCAGGCAACTTCTGAATAGCCGCCTTGATGATTGGCATCTGTTTGAAATCAGGTTGCCGTTCTTCATTGATCATGGCCAGATCGACAGCACCCAGCGAGGCGTAAAACCATTGATCATAGACCATGGTTGTCTCTTCATCTTCAGGCAAGCTGCGTGTACGCAGCACCGCATCGTATTGCTCAGCTGCCTGGGCGAAGACCTTCAATGCCTGGCTCCGCTGTGCGCTGAATTCGGAAGATTTGCCCAATTCCGAACGATAATTGACTTCATCATGCAGCACCGCTGCCTTGGCCGTGAGCAACGCCCAGTGATTGGGATGTTGCTTCAGGCCATCTTCAATCACCTGTTTGGCAACTTCATATCCGCGCAAGACTTCTTCCTGAATATCCTTCTGTTTGCGGTTTGTCTTGTTCTTTTCCTGCACGCCAGGATTCTTCCATAGGCCTGTCAGGTTGCCTCGCATCGTCTGGGCCAGGCTGGCGAAAGTACGAGGCTTCAGCTTACCCAGCGGACCAAATACCTTTTCAATCGCTTCTGTCTTGTAGACCTCGGCAGCACTGTGGCAGGTAGTGAACGCTTTGGACAACTGTTCCTCATCGACGTCACCGAGGTTCATCTCACGCATTTTAGAGATAACTTCCGACAGTTCTTTAACATTGCGTTCCTGCTTGGAACGTGTCAATGGTATGCCTTCAGCACGTTCTTCATAACCATAGAAGAAATACATGCTGCGGTACTGATTGCGTTCGCTGTTAGGATCATGATTCCGAGTCCAGACTTTCAGGAATTCCTTTACCAGTTCTTTCGCCTGGTTCGGATTGGACTTGGCCAACGACTGGATATGAGGGAAAGCCTTGTTCTCTTCGCCTACCTTCAGATGCAGTTGCGCGAGTGTCCCTGATAGTTTGGGACGCAAGCCTGCATCAACATAGGTCAGCCACTGGTCATCGGGCGATGTTCGGAGCAGTTCCCCGGTGGCAATGGCCTGGGGGATGCCCTGCTGCCTCATGTTCCACATCATCTGCTGGTTGCCATCGTCATCGACGTTGACGTAGTAGAAATTGCCGAAGACATCTCGCCTGGCTCGTGGGCCATAGTTTGATGAAAAATCATACTGTTTGCTGAACTCAGCTTCACGCATCCAGTTGGAAGCCAGCAGGGTCAGGGTTTGAGCCCATTCACGAGCCTGGGTTGGCGAGGATTTGAGCAATGCTGCAATCGCGCTCTTCTGCAATTGCAGTTCCTTGAGTCGCAACGTGGAATCTTGTGGATGACGCAACATTCCCTGGGCAATGTAGGTTCCCAGTGTTGAAAGGATCTCTTTGCCTCGTTCGGTATTGGTGGTGAAACTCTCTTCGAGCCATCTCTGTCCCAGTTCCTCCTTAATTCGAGGAGCATATTCGACAGCACGTTTCAGAGCTTCCAGTTTCTCTTCCTTGTCCCCCTCCTTCAAGCTCATGATCTGCAGGGTGACTTTCCAGGCATCTTCCAGATGTTTGGATTTAGGTTCCTGAGCATGCTTGGCAATGTAATACCTTGCCAGCAGGTTGAGCGCTTCCAGATCTTTACTCTGAAATGCTTCATCAGGGCTGGGCAGAAAGTCTTTCAAATAGACGCTCAAGTCAGATTCGACGAGCAGCTTGCTGACTTCACGTTCGGAAATCAGCCGCTTCTCTTTCGGTTTGCTGGTTTCCTGCTTGAGCTTCTCCACAACAGTTTCGGGCGCGTTGCCGCTGGCGAGCGACTGTTTCAGAATGCTGGTCAGATTTCTGAGATGCTCTTTGTCGAGTTTTTCCGGAACAAGAGAAACAAGTTGGATGAGGTCTTCGGTGTAGAAGACGTTTTTCTCCATGGTCTGAGGCAACACTGGTCTTCCGGTGTTCTGAGCCTGCATTTCTGCCTGGCTCATCTGGGTGGAAGCCAGGGAGCGGAGCATTTGCCGGTAGGCAGCCCTGGTTTCGGGGCCAGTCAACGACTGCATGAAACGACGTACCTCTGACCAGTTGCCTAAGGTCACATTACTCTGGAACCGCTCCATCTGCTCATCCAGACGTTTCTGTTCTGGAGTTTTGACTGCCTTATTGGATTCCATGTCGGGTTCATGCATCATGGGCATGCCGCCACGCATCATCATGATCTGTGGATCGATGTAGATGTTGGGTTTGATATCCCCCATAGCCGGGTTCCAGGCTTTCAGGATTGCAGTGGGCTTGCGACTGAACTGCAATTGTTTCAGTCGTTGCATGCGCTGACTCTGTTCAACGGCCTGGATAAAGACCTGACCAGCAGGCAGAAAGAGTTGCGGTATTTCTTCGACCGTCTTGATCTGAGGCACAAAATTCTGTTGCGCAGCCTGTCCTGGCGCCCCCTGTGCTCCCGGTTGCATGACAATGCCGGGTGCAGTTTGAACTACAGCTCCTCCTGATACCACACGCGCCGGTGCAGTCTGCACAGTTTTCAATGGCACGGCCGGGGTGGCAGGAACTGCAGCTACTTGAGCCTGCGCAGCCTGATCATGAAGAAAAAGACAGATCACCGACGCCACTGCGAGATAACGCATGATGCTACTCTGGTTGAAGCTTAATTCAATGTACTGCACAGTGGCAATTAATGGCCACCGGTCTGAATATCCGAGCCAGCGCCCGCAGAGCGTACATCCTGCTTGGCTCCCGGCTGCTGTCCTGGTTTTTTCCCGCGACCGCGGGATTGCGATTTACCGCTGTTGCAGCCTTCTCACTGGCTGGGCAGGGGCAATCCCTGCAATTCTCCCAAATCCATGCGGGCC
The DNA here is from genome assembly GCA_016795155.1 of Planctomycetia bacterium. Taxonomy (NCBI): domain Bacteria; kingdom Pseudomonadati; phylum Planctomycetota; class Planctomycetia; species Planctomycetia bacterium. The sequence continues at coordinate 8,432 of JAEUIE010000040.1, forward strand.
AGACGCACCGCTGATTCCAAGTCTTCCCGATGCTTCCTGGCAGCAGTCTTGTCTCCTCGTTCCAATGCCTGCTCTGCCAGCAATTTGTAGGTTGCTCGGGCTGAGTCTATTTCCGGCTCCCATTCTTCCCTGCCGAGTCCTTCCAGACGCATCAGCCAGGTGAGATAATACTGGGCATTGGCTGCAGTTGATCGAGCCTCTGCCAGCAACTTGGCGTCTGCCTTCGGATCAGCCTGCATCTCTTCAATCAACTGTTTCAAATCGCCATGCGCTTCTGGTAACTGTTTTGCCAGCATTTGCGACTTGGCCCGTTCAAGCCTTAACTTCTGTGCATCCGTTTTGTTCTCAATCGGCAGGTGCTGCAGTGCATCACCATAGGCTTCCGCAGCACCAGCATGATCACCATCTGAAGCGAGTTGTTGCGCTTGTCGAATCAGTCGGCCTGACTGATCGACAGCCTGATAATGCTGTCCCGGCCCCATGTGCCAGACATAAAAACCTAATGGCACAAGCAGCCAGGCTGTGAGAAGTAGAAGTCGCATAGGCTGCCTTTCTCATCTCATGTGAAATATTGAGTCTCATCATACTTCAAGTCGTTTCAATACGCTATCGAGATTGAAGCATTTTCATGTTCTTGACATTTCCAACGATTCAGTTGCCTTGGCGTAACGAATGCCCGGCTTCCAACTGGATCCCCATTGCTGCAAGGCAAATGGCAGAAAACCTAGCAAAACCGATGAAAAGCCGATAGCCAGCAGTGCATATTCACGCCGGGTCAGCTTATCCCACCAGCTTGGTATGGCTCTATCATCCATCGCCGTCACCATTTCGGTTGGCAAGTGTTTCTCATTTCCATTGTGGTATGTTCCATTGAGCCGGGCTGCCAATTGCCTGAGTGCCGATGCATCCTGGCGAGATTGGTGCCCTTCAATACTTTTGCCAACAGTCTGATCACCTACGCCAATTACGACAACTTGCTTAATAGATGCAGGCAAACGGGGCATACCCAAGGGCGGAATGGTATCCCCATCACTCACAAAGAGCAGAACCGTACTCTCCGGTGGCCAGGGTGCTGCCAGCTTGGCTGCTTCCGCCAACCCAGCAAACAGATTAGTTGGCCCCGGCTCAAACGCCTGGGCCAAAGGCAAATCATTCAGCACATTACGCACCACTTCCAGATCAGTAGTGTCCTGCACCACTGGTTTGGCACCAGTAAATGTTGCAACTATGGTCGTGCGATAACGGTCACGCTGCACTCGTTCAAAAAATGATTGCAGCAGATCAGCTGCTCGCTGATCGCGTCGCTGTTTCCCCAGCGGGCCGGCATCCTGCAGTTTCATGCTCGGCGAGACATCTAATACCAGAAGCAACCTGCGAATTTCTTCAGGCTTCACTTCACCTGCCCGGTGTGTTTTCGGAGTCAGTGATAAGAGCGTCAGCACACCCCAGGTGAAGCCACCCAAAGCCAGGGAACGTAAGAGTGGTATGGCATACACCCAGCTTGCTGGCCGCTGTCCCGGCCCGAATGCCAGTCGAGCTATCTGCGTAATGCGTAGTGCATGCAATACCTCTGCAGCAAGCACCACCAGGACCACTGCCATGGCTAATAATTCAGGGAGTAATCCAATCTCTGACAGCATAAGTTACCAAGGTGTGTATCGTAATCCCCATGATGCCAGCGTAGTCATCAAGGCCAGTATCAGCCCAGTCCAGGCATAGGGAGTGAAATAATCCATCGGCTCGGCAATCGTCTTTTCCATTTTCGACTGCTTCATCTGGTCTATTTTCTGGAAGATCACATTCAGGCTGGCTGAATCATTGGCAAGAAAAGCATCACCACCAGTGCCTCGACAAATGGTGATGATCTCATCCTGAATCTGCGATTCACCAATAATGATGGCGAAAACAGTTATCCCATTCTTACTCAGTTCCTGCGCCAGTTCAGCATCGTTGTTATGCAAGTCAAAACTTTCGCCATCGGAAATCAGCAAAATCATCCGGTCGCCTTCTTCGCGGTTGAGCAGTTGCTTCTTACAACCCTGCAGAGCCTTGCCAATCATCGTTCCGCCAAACCAGGGCGGCGCAACCTCAGGCCGCATGAAAGGCAAGCTGCATCGAATCGCTGATGGATCGGTAGTCAGCGGGCACCAGTGGATGAAATTGTTGCCAAAGAACGTCAGTCCAAATGCATCGCCTTTGCGGAAATCGAGAAACCGCAGAGTCTCGGCCATGGCAGCGTCATACCGGGTGCCATCACCAAATGGCGATGTCATGCTTCCTGAAATGTCGATGCAGAATTCAATATTGGTCAATGCCCGTTTAGTTTCCGGTGCGCCAAATTTCTTGGGGCCAGCCAGGATGAGAATCCCTATTGTCATAATCAATACTGGCAACGATTCTGCCATCGACAGCACCAGCCACCACCAGCGGCCTGTGCCTTTTCTTCCATAATCAAACGGCATCACAACTGGTTGATGCAGCGTTTTCCTCCAGCCTCCCCAGGTCCATACGAGAAGTAAAGCCGGAAAAATCAGCAGCAACAACACCCAGGGATAAAGAAACAGATCGAGTGGGTTCATGTTCTGGACTCCCATCGATCCAGAGCATGTGCTTCCACATTTCGATAGGGTTCCAGCAGTTGCGAAACATCGACTTGTTTTTGCGTTCCCGGTCGATGCAGCCAGAGTTCCAGTTGCTGCAGCAATGGCCCAGCCTGGTCATGCTCTCGCAGTTTCACTGCAGTCATTTGAACTGCCTGGTCATTCATACCGAGTTTCTGTCGCCACCACGAATGCAGGCAACGTTCCAGTGAAGCCAGTTCCGTAGGCTGTGCCTGCCCGGAGAGAGCACGTTCCACCAGTGGTCGCAGTCGGTCTGCCAGCGTTACTGGCTGATTCAATATACCTGCTGCGGTTCTCCTTCGCGGCCAGAATCCGTAATAAATAATCGCTGCCAGCCCGGCAAACCACAACGCTCCGCCAATGATCAGCCACCAGCGATATCCACCGAGCCAGAATGACTGATCGAGTTGAAGTGCATTAGGCTCAACCTGCCCCGGTGGACGTATGGGAACAATCTTGATCTTGAGTGCAGGCAGGCCGTCGAGCGAACTGCCATCCTTGCGACGCAAATAATCACGCAGATCATAGGTTCCCGGATCGTATCCCTGAAATTCGATGTCATACAAGTAATCGGTGCCACTTGGCCGGGCAGATCGCACACGCACCAGGACAGGAATTTTGCGGTCGTTATACGGTTTGGCTTCCAATTCTGTTCCAGGCAGGAGTACCTGATTGATGCTACCCATCATTCCCACGGCATGTTCGCGAACGGGTTCGTTACCCTGCCAGGCACAACATAAACTCAACAACAAACCAAACATTATCTGGCCCTCCCCAGCAGGTTGCGTGACTGGAGAAAATGGCGCAAGGGCGCTTCGAAAGGCTTGTCAATGTCCACCAGCAACCGATCCACTCCACTGCGTCTCAAAGTCTGGCCGACGGTCTGCTCCTGAGACCAGTTTTTGCTACTTTGTGTTACGAAATCTTTGCCTGTTTCCGCTTCGCGTGAACGGAGAAAGCCTGCGCCAGCAATGCCTCGTTCAGCCGGATCACGCAGTTGTATCACGGCAACATCATGCTGCTGAGCGAGCAAACGCAGTGCCGCCAAGCCTTCCGGATCATGTAGATCGCTGAGAACAAAAATCAAAGCCCGGCTCGTCAGTGTGGGCGCCAGGTCGCCAATTCGCCGATTCAGTAATGTTGGCTCATCGTAGTGGAAGGTGCGGAGCATGTGCATCCACTGCAATACCGTCTGCCGCGACAGACTCGGCTTAATCAGCACGTCTCTGCTGCCTAGCCCCAGAACGCCAACCGGGCTGACTCGTTCCAGACATGCCAGTGCCAACGCACCTGCCAGATGTACTGCCACCGCATACTTGGTCCGTTTCCATGAACCTACCATCATCGAAGCGGATGTATCTATCAACAGGTAGCACGACAGCCTTTTCGGTGCTTCAAACTCTTTGACATAATACCTGCCTGTTCGGGCAGTTACTTTCCAGTCGATGGAGCGAATAGGATCGCCCGGCATATATGGTCGGCTTTGAACATATTCAATTCCGCTGCCGAGAAATGGTGAACGATCGGTGCCGTAACTGAGCGTATCAGCCAGCTTCTTCACCGCCAGGTAATACTGACGGGGATTCAGATGATCAGCAGTATCAAGAACACCCTGCATGCGTCGTGTGCTTCCCTGATGAAATGTATCAGACGTTAACGAGTAGTTTCATGCAGCAAATCCTGCAGTACTTTCACCCCCGTCTTGCCATCAGCCAGTGCCGCATAATTCAGACGAATGCGGTGGAGAATAACATCATCCGCCAAGGCGAAGAGATCATCGGGAACCACATATGCCCGGCCTCGGATCAATGCCCGGGCACGGGCAGCTTTCAGCAATGCAATGCCTGCACGCGGGCTGGCTCCCAGATCAAGATCAGGATGATGGCGCGTTCGCTTCACCAGTTCCACCACATGTTCCAGAAACACATCTGACACATGAACAGTTCCCACAGCTTCCATGGCTCTTACCACGTCATCAACATTCCCCACCGGTTCATGTTCCAGCACATCAAATTCCGTGCGGGCTACTGCTCCCTTGTCTTCACGTCGAACGCCCAGATTCATGTTTCTTCGCAACACTTCACGCTCTTCATCCACTGTCGGATAGGTCAATCGATGACAGAGCATGAATCTATCCAATTGTGCTTCAGGCAACTCAAACGTCCCTGCCTGCTCCACCGGATTCTGCGTTGCAATCACCAGAAACGGAGCGGGCAGTTTGAATGTCGTCTTGCTGATCGTCACCTTTCGTTCCTGCATCGCTTCCAGCAATGCTGATTGCACCTTCGGTGCTGCGCGGTTGATTTCATCCGCGAGCAGCAGATTGGTAAAGATGGGACCGCGGTTGATGCGGAATTCATTCGCACGCTGATCCAGAATTTCCGAACCCAGTATATCGGAAGGCAACAAATCAATGGTGAACTGAATGCGAGCGAAATCCAGATCAATACTCTTGGCCAGTACTGATACCAGCAACGTCTTGGCCAGGCCAGGTACTCCCTGTAATAGCAAATGCCCACCTGTGAACAGTGCAATCAGCAATCGCTCAACGACGACATCCTGCCCCACGACGACTGTGGCAATGCGCTTTCTTACCTGTTCAATAAATCTGATCGTTTCTTCGGTTGCTGCTGATGTGACGATGGGCGAAGTCTCTGAAGACATAGACTGTTCCATGTTGCGAATGATGTTGAATCAGTACGATCTTATCCGATGCGATTATCAGACAGGAACTGAAAACTGAGCATTTTGTTGACTCTTGCCACCAGCTTTCATGAATATCCGCTCATCTGATTCTTTCGTTTTTCGGTTTCCTTCTCAAATGCATGATGGATAATGCTGAATGACATGAAGAACATTCATTGTGTGGTTGCTGTGAAAGGTTATGAGATGATTTACTTCATACGTTTCATCACTGCTTCGGCTTTGCTCATGCTGATTGGAGTCTGCGTTACAGCAGCGAACCGGGACGATAAACGCGATGCGTTATGGGCCGCGGTACGAGCCAGTGATGTAAAAAAGGTGGAGGATATCATCAAGCAGGGCGCTGATGTCAACGCACGCAATGAACTGGGCATCTCGGCACTGTGGATTGCAGTCAGTAAAGGCAAATTTGATGTGGTGGAACTGCTGGTCAAACATGGAGCCGATGTCGATGTACGTGATGCCATCTGGTATCAGACACCTGTAGTGATGGCAGTCAGCCGGATGAAACTGGATATTGCCACGCTGCTGGTCAAAAAGGGTGCCAAAGACGTTGATACAGCCTTCTTCACTGCAGCCAGCATGGGCAATGCTGCTATAGCCAAGATGATCCTCGATAACAGCAAGGTCAGTCAGGATGCGCTCGATGCCAGTCTCTACGCTGCAACCACGAGCAAGAACGAGAAAATGTTGGAACTGCTGAAACAGACCACAGCCAAGGCTCTTCCTGCAGCATCTGAAGAAGACAAAAAAGCCTGGGCCAAAATTCCCGGCAACTATGAAAGCGATGGGGGCGCAAAGTTATCTATCACCATGGGCGATGTTGGTCTTTTGACAGGTGGCCGCTGGCTCAAGCCTGTCAGTAAAGATACTTTCGTACCCCTCGGAGCTGTCGGCGCACAAATCAAAGTGGAATGGAAAGGCGACGAGGTCGCACGAATTATCATGACTCGATTTACTGCTGAGTATAGTTTCTACCGGTTTACCAAATCAGAAATTAAATCCGACGCACTGGCAGGCATGGTCAGTAAAGGTGTAACCACGCCGATGAACTGGCCTTCGTTCCGTGGACCTGATGGAACTGGTATCGCTGACGGGCAGAATCCGCCTGTCACGTGGAATGTAAAAGAGGGGAAGAACATTCGCTGGAAGACTCCCATTCCCGGACTGGGACATTCCTGCCCGGTCATCTGGGGAAATAAAGTCTTCCTCACCACTGCCATCAGCAGTGAACCCGATCAGAAGATTCGTGTAGGCAATTACGGTGACGTCGCTTCGGTCAATGATACCTCCAAGCATACCTGGCACGTGATTTGTGTTGATCGTGACAGTGGACAGATACTCTGGAATCAAAAAGCCTACGAAGGAAAGCCCAAGATCAAACGGCATCTGAAAGGCAGCCAGGCTAATTGCACCATCGCTACCGATGGACAGTATATTCTCGCCTGTTTCGGTTCTGAAGGTTTGTATTGTTACGATCTGGCTGGCAAGCTGCGTTGGAAACGTGATCTCAGCACGCTCGATTCCAGCTTTGCCATCGAACAGGAATATGAATGGGGATTCGCCAACTCTCCACTCATCCACGAAGGTTTGGCTATTCTGCAATGCGACTTGAGCAAGGATTCCTTTATTTCCGCGTTCAATCTGGAAGATGGTTCACAGGTCTGGTCAACTCCTCGCGATGAAATCCCATCGTGGAGTTCACCGGTTATCTGGCGTAATTCCTTGCGAACGGAAATTGTTACTAACGCATCACAATACGCACGCAGTTACGATCCCAAAACCGGTGTGGAGCTCTGGCGGTTAGCCAAGAAATCCGAAGCTACCATTCCTGCACCAGTCTGTGGCAAAGATGTCGTATTCATCAGCAGTGGCAATCGGCCCATTCAGCCAATCTTCGCGATTAAACCCGGCGCTACTGGTGACATTTCACTGAAAGAGAAAGAAGAAAAGAATTCTCACGTTACCTGGAGCAAAATGCGCGGCGGGCCATACATGCCGACACCTGTTTTCTATGGATCATACCTTTACACGTGTTCCAATTCGGGTGTAGTAGCCTGCTACGATGCCAGCACCGGTGCGGAAATCTACAAGAAACGTCTGGGTGGTGGCAGTTACACCGCTTCACCGGTAGCAGCAGATGGCCGCCTCTATTTCGCCTCGGAACAGGGTGAAGTCTACGTGGTCAAAGCAGGGACTGAATTTGCACTGCTGGCCATCAACCCTGTTGACGACTACATCATGGCAACGCCTGCTATTTCCAATGGGTCACTCTTCATCCGCAGTCAGCACTTTCTGATTTCAACAGGACTACCTGCAGAGGAGAAGAAATAGATCTACTTACTGCTGAGTACCTGGATGGCAGCATGTAGTACAGGATCATTCCGCAGGTCATCCAGCCTGGTTGGCTGTAGTGAATCAACTGGCCTGGTATCCTGCTCGAACCACCAGGCACGAACCTGGCGATTCATTTTTGCAGGCAACACTACCTCCACATCGGGACGAACTCCCCAGTCGTCATTGGCGCTGGCGCCAGGCATACGGTGCAGGTTTTTTCCGCTCGGCCGCATGAACACGCCTACGGTTAAGCGATACGAATAATAAATGTTGTAAGGGTTTCTTTGCTCACGATTGTTCTGCTGAATGGTAGACTTTCCTCGTGATCGCTGGCCGACAATGGTGGCCCGTTCATGATCCTGCAGAGCAGCAGCAATCATTTCTGCTGCACCGGAAGTATCGGGACCAACCAGAACCGCCAATGGCATATCCTGCAGACGGTTGTCTTCATTCCGTGAACGATATTCTTTTTTGCTGCTGCGATTGAGATCGTCGTTGCTTGGGTTGCGATAATGCATGGATGTGATCAAGGCGTTACGTTCCAGAAATAGCCCAGCCAGGTCTGCTGAGTATTCAGGCACACCGCTGGGACAATCACGCAGATCGAGAATAAGTCCCTTGAGGCCATCTTCCTTCAACTGCACGATGATATCCTGCAGAGCATTTGGCATATCGAGTATGGTGCCCAGCCTGATGAGGGCAATGCGTCGCTGCCTGTCTACCCAGTAATCCCATTCGTTGTCTTCCAGCGGGCGATAGCCCTGGATCAGTGTCTCACGATCAAACCCAGGTGCCAGTGCAATGAAATCACTGTTTTCAAATTGAGCAGGCTGCGTGGCAGTAATCTTCACCTGCTTGATCTCATCCTGGATCGGTTTGAGTTTGATGGAAATTCCCTGCCGTCTTCGAGCACCCAGGGTAATCTGAGCATTGAGCATGGAAGTTGAGGTCTGTGGCGAAATAACTGTCCCATCGAGTTCCAGCAGTTCATCGCCTGGCCTGATGCCCTGCTTATGAGCCTGGCTGTGAATCGTGACATTACGGACGAAGTAACTTCCCCCCAGTGGCTTGTCTTCGAGAAAGAGTCCGATGCCTGCACCATGTTCATAAATCTGTCTGATGGAAACATCTTCTTTCGAATAGTTGCTGAATACATCGAGCGATTGGAAGATCGCCTGCATACTGGCATGTATACCCTGCTGGCCCTGGATCAGTGGGACATCGCCTGCCGCCAGGCGAGCCAGTTTCAACTTTTCCTGCAGGGATGCACCCGGCCGATGTTCCAGGAAATGATCTGCATCGCGAGTCAGTTCTTCAGGCGGAATCAAACTCCCGGCCCGATAGAGACCTAAAAGGGCACGGCCAGCCAAGGCATATTCAGGTATTTCGCTGAAGTGATAATTCTTCGATATAAGCTGTACTTCCTTGGCTATGATAGCTGCATATTCTTCCGCAGATCGTGGAGAAACCTGCCGAATACGTTGTATGCCCTGGTTTTGACTGGGCTGCAAGGCAGATGTCGTTTGGGAAAAACAACACGCCACCAGGACCAAAAGTGAACAAAAAGTGAGATGAATGGTTCGATGCATCAAGTGTTATCCGTAGCCGCTTAAGATATCGTACCTGATTCCAGCGGGGAGAGAAGCCGGAACCGTGCGGGCGAACCTGTCAGCCTATCCATTGTCTACTACATTAATTATTGCCTCTCCCGGCTGAATTGAGAACAACATGCCTCATCTTGCTATTGTGGGCGCTACCGGAGCAGTAGGCGCCTTGATTCGTCGTGTGGTACTGGAACGTCAATTACCTTACCAGTCTATCAAATTCCTGGCTTCACCTCGCAGTGCCGGTCAGAAGATCGATTTTGCGGGTAAAACGTACGCCGTTGAAACCTTGTCGCCGGAAGCATTCCAAGGCGTTGATATCGTGCTCTCCAGCACCCCCGCCTCCATCAGTCGCGAGTGGAGTCCGGTTGCTGCCAAAGCTGGTGCTTATGTCATTGATAACTCCTCTGCCTGGCGCATGGATCCGGAAGTCCCGCTGGTGGTTCCCGAAGTCAATGCACATGCGTTGAAAAAGATACCCAAAAAGATTATCGCCAACCCCAATTGTTCGACCATTCAGATGGTCGTTGCATTGCAACCCCTGCATAACATCGCCAAGATCAAGCGTGTTGTGGTTTCGACCTATCAAGCCTCTTCTGGTAAAGGCGCCACCGGCTTGTTTGATCTCGATGCCCAGGTTGCAGCACTTGGCCAGGGCAAACCCGTACCTGCCCCGACTGCTCACATGGAACGACTGGCTGGCAACGTTATCGCCCACGACTGGAAACTGGGGGACAACGATTACAGCGAAGAAGAAACGAAGATGATTAACGAAACCAAAAAGATTATGGGTGATGAATCCATTCTCGTCGCCCCGACTACGGTTCGTGTGCCCGTTCGCACGGGTCACAGTGAATCCATCAATCTCGAGTTTCATCAACCCATCACGGTTGAACAGGCCAAGTCTGCTCTTGCCAAGGCACCCGGTGTCATCCTCATGGATGGCTATGCCCCAGGCAAAGTGCCTACTCCCTTGATGGCTGAAGACCATGACGAAGTCTTCGTCGGACGGGTGCGAAGAGATCCTACCGTTCAGCATGGCCTGCACCTGTGGGTGGTTTCTGACAATCTCCGCAAAGGTGCAGCCACCAATGCAGTACAGATTGCCCAGGAATTGATCAAGCAGGGTATTGTCAAGTAATCGGTGCATGGCAACTGTAAACTCCCTCCAGTGCGCGCAGTATCTCCCCTGATTTGAGTGGGAAAAACGCTGATTTCGTCCCACTCGAAGCAAAACGGCGATCAGCCAGAGTCGCTGGAAACACGGGAAAAACCCTGAAAAAACACTCTATTTAGCCCCGGGCTCTTTAAGCCCGGGGCGGGGCCGCGCGGAGAAAAGTGGCAAAATAAGTCCGGAAT